>NZ_JBNPWQ010000009.1:0-205111 GCF_050433745.1 Sphingobacterium sp. HSC-15S19 | reverse complement strand
ATGTTTGTCACTTTTGTGCTTTGAAACCAAATCTTTGAATAATTCGCGGTCGATAAGAGATAAAATCTGACTAAAAACATTTAAATTTATCATGGGGTGTGTTATAATTTTGTGATTTAAATATAGCGATCTCGCTATATCAAAACACCGCCATTTTTTAAACGTTTAGGACGCAAGTGATATTTAAACAATAAATTTTTATCGTTAGCAATGTTCATTTACAGCTTTAATATAATATCAAGGTAGATACTATTTCAAATTTTTGTATAAAGTATCCCATATCCTTCTAAATATGGACTTATCCTGTGCTATGATTTAAGCATCTCCCCAGATTCCCGGTTTAAGTCGAATTAAGGAATCTTTTTCACTTCTAGATAAGGTAAGCTTAGCAAAAATTAGAAAAGTCCAATCCAAGCTATAGGAAAAATGGGGCACTAACAATGGGGGCACTGAAAAACTATCAACAAAAAAAGGGCTTATGAATTTTTATGTTCGTAAGCCCTTTTCCTTTGTCTATTTGAAAGCTTTTATCAATAATGCTACAAATAACCGATTTCTCAAAGGGTTTAATCCGTGATTTTCGACCTTCTTGAAAATGCTAATTTTTCAAGGGGACTTTTTCAGTGCCCTCCTAACAATCGAACCATTTTTTTGCATCTTAAGAAATGGAACATAGGTGTAACTTGAAGAGGTATAACCAATTTATAATATTTATTTTACATCATAATAAATTTGGATTACATACGGGGGATGACCTATTTTCGGTGAAATTTCCAGTTTTTTAGACCACAATTAGATTTTCAATAAATGACCAAATCTCTTTTCCATTGTATTATTGATCTCTTTCCAAGAGAACATTTGTGATGGGGTAGCGAAGTTCGCTTGTAAATGGCAACTATCTTTTAGGGTTGTCCAACTATGACCCGAACAGATATTTAGTCGTTCAGCTTCATTAGCTAGAATTTCATAACCGTTTATACCATTAAATAAAAATTTGTTATCCCAACATAACTTATCCCCGATAAGCCACGCACAGTCAACCGCAAGACCAAACTGATGCCAAGATTCTCCAGGTAATGCATTAGTAGAAGTATCATTAATACTTGTTAAATCATCAATTTTCAATAGGCAGTTCGCTATGAAAGAAGCGTTTTGAATCCTTAAAAATTCAATTTTTTCTGCTATGTCAATATCTGAACGACCATTTTTCCAAAGATTTGCCTGTTTATAAGGATCTCTTAAACCTTCTGTTAATAGAAAGTCGACACCTTTACTTTCACAGCTTCTTAATAGAAGAGTGACTTTAAACGCAAAACTTGGATCTACCCCATTTAATACCATTTTGCTTCTTCTCCTATACTTCAATTTTAGCGTTTGCATAATACTAAAGTTAAATAACTTCAAACATCCATTAAAAGGTTCTTTTTCAGTTAATAATTGTCTTTGTAAACTTTTGAACTAGAAAAGTATGCGCTAATTTTGGTTGCGCAAAAAATAATTGTCATGGATAATAGTAATTTGATACCTTGAGTGACAAAATTAATAAATTCAAATTCTCTATTTCGAACGTCATTCTGAACTAAATATATGTATTTAAACAGATTCACTATAAAGCTAGGTAATGATAAAATAACCAAAGTGATACCAATTAAGATTAATCCACATCTATATGCTTCAAATTTATTGCAAGCTAATGCTTTATTATTTGTAGGATCATCGTTAATAAAAAAATGTACAAATACTTCAGATTTTAGTAGGAAGAGAAAGGCGATCAATAGTTGCAGAATCAGATTTGACAAAAGAATAAGAAGAACCGAATTTTGTTCATTCATATTGGCACTGCTATTTGATACAGCGTTATATAATAATAATTCTTTGCTTGAATTGATACTAAATAAAACTAGAAATATTCCTATGATTTTTATTGAAATATCAAATAGATCCTTTTTTTTCATAATTGAAAATTTTTATTTTTTATTGACCTTATGCTATTAATCTTTTTGTTTTTGTCAAATCCTACCTCTAGAATAAAATTTTCTATACCTTTTCTGCCACCTTGATATTTGTAATTCAGAAAAACATAATCTTCAGAGAATGTTGCTAATTTCTCAATCTGATTTATAAACACCATATCTTCACTTTGATTAAACTGTTTAGAAAGGTTTTGCCAATCACTTTGATTAATTTTCCCATTTAATCTTTGGGTAATGTAGTAGGAAGCATTTTTTAATTCATTACTTTTTACTTTTTTATAGAACTCTTTGAAGTTTGTGTCTAGCTCTAATAATTCATTTTGCTTAAGCAACCAAGATCTCTTCTTACTTAAATATACACTAATCTTATAAAATGGCTTTTTCCCTGCAACATTTAGAGGTAAATCTATCAGTTTTAGAGATGACTTAATCGAAATCGAATCATTTACTTTCCATGAATTTGATTGTACTATATTAACAAATTCTTTTTTTATATCATCAGGTGTATAATAGCCCTCTTTTTTACCAATTCCATGCTTTTCAGTAATTTCTTTTACTATATCTTCATATTTCAAGCACATTGCATAAATAAATTCTTTTGGTTTATTGCTCTGGGTACCTGTTTGAAAATTGCTGGTATCCCAGTCATATTGTATTTCTGCGAGGGCAGAGTCTTTTTTAAACGTTGTATAAAAAACTAATAGATTAGGAATAGTATTTTGCTCCCTTTGGAATATAATTGGTTGATTCCAACTGGCAACTGTTATGATTTTTGCAGTTGGCAGAAAAATTGCGTTCCCCATTTCTTTTTCTTTAGCTAGAAAATGCTGTAGCTTTTGGTTTATATCCGTATCTATCAATTTCTGTGATAGAACAAAATTAGGGATTAGGAGCAAAAGGATAATAAAATGTTTCATTTAGATTTTTCGATAGTAGTTTATTAAATATGTCGACAGCTTTTTTATGATATTTGAGGTTTGCGGACATGTATTTTATCCCCAATGTTTCATTGATAATCTCTAAAATAATCTTATGTGCATATTCCGATGATGTTGACCCCATTCCGGGCATACTGACCCCCCTGATTTTGGTTCAAGGGTTATCATTACCAATGACCTGACAATATTACCTTTTTTTTCTTAGACTTTCTCCCAGGTTATGTAAAACTTTACATAACCTGGGCCGGAAAAATTACCTCTTCGCCGGAAGCCATGAAGCAGCACAGCGTGCAGCGATGATCTACTCATTCTTTGCTATCTGCAAAAAGCATGATGTCAACCCTTTCGAGTGGTTAAAGCATACGCTGCAAAACATCATGTCAATAAACCATAAAAACTTAAAGAATCTTTATCCGCAGAACTTTAAAAAATCAACAGAACTGTAGTTCATAGGACGGATACATAGTTATTCGTTGTTTGTACTGCATGTTATTTTAGTGAATAAGGTAATAACCTGAGTTTTCGATGATCTTAGTCCCTTCACCCTTTGTCTCAAATTGAATAAATGAAAGCACTTTGCTCCATGATTTTTCGGGAATAAACTGATAGAGGGGGCGTTGAAAGAAGTATAATCTGTTTTTTATAGCTGTTGGGTCTAATGGGGATATGGCAATGGAATCCACGTTGTTTTTGATTTTCAATACCTTGATTCCATTGTTGTCTTGAATCTTCTTCGAAATATAACCAGCCCCGACATAACCGATACCAGACTTGTCAATTTTGATGGCTTCCAGAATTTGTGCGTTTCCGGTCATTTCCTTCGCCTTTTGACTATAGGCTATTTTTAGCTTTTTGCGAATAAATGAGTAAGTACCTGAGCTGCTCTGCCTGCCGTATATGTTTATTGGAACATGCTGTCCGCTTACTGATTCCCAGTTTTCGACTTCGCCACTCATGATTTTTGATAGTGTATTTACGTCCAGCTCCGTGATGGGATTATCACTGTGAACGACAAATGCAGTGGCATCTTCGGCAAAAACAACAGTCTTTAAAGGCATATTGTTCTTTTTGAAGAGCGCCAGTTCTTCTTCGGTCAGGGGACGTGATGAGTTGGCGATATCTGCTTGTCCATTTAATAGCGAAGTAATACCGAGTCCCGAGCCTCCGCCTGAAATGGCCATACTGAATGTAGGGTCCGTTTGGTTATATGCTTCGGCTAAATTAACGGCGAGATTGACCTCCGTATCTGAACCTTTCATTTTGATGGTGTGGTCGGTATTATCGCAAGACAGAAAAATGATATTAAGACCAAATAGGATTATAAAAACAAGGCGATATAAAATCATATTACTCATTATCACCAAAATAAAAAAATAAAAATGATCCTATGTTTACAAAATATTATCTTTTTATGAATATAAGATAGTATTTTGCTTACTATTTTTTTAAAAAAACGTTAGAAAAAGCTAAAGTAGCTTATAAATAACAGCTTACGAGGCGATCTATCGTTGTCGGTAACGATTTAGTAATGGTGCTCATCGCATTCAAATTCTTCGAATTTCCTTGTAAATCAATTACAAAAGTACAAAAAAAATGGGATGGAATATTCCTGCTCTTACTCATTTTTTGAGAACCATCTATTCCTAAAATCACAGGAGTTTCACTTAATAAACCAATCGGTTCTTTAAAAACATTTGTTTTAAATTTCGTATTAAACCTTTTTGTTATTGTTCTTGCCATTTCAATATGAGGGAGTTGGTCTTTCCCGACAGGAACAACATCACTTTTACAAAATAAAATATCAGCCGCCTGATGAACGGGATATGTATACATTCCGGCATTGATAACACTTTGACCCGAAGCTGTAATTTCTTCCTTTGTAGTGGGATTTCTATTAAGTTCTGCATTTGAAACCAATGATAAAAATGGTATCGTTAGTTGATTAAGTTCCGGTATGTGACTATGGGGAAAAAATATGTGTCTTATTTTTTAAAGGGTCTAATCCACAAGCCAAATAATCTAAAGTAAGTTCTGTAACGAATTTAGAAATATCCTGAAAAATATCTCTATCAGTTAATACTTGATAATCTGCAATTAAAATATAGGTTTCCACACCCAAATCTTGCAAACGAACTCTATTTTGTAATGAATCAAAATAATGTCCAATGTGCAAATTCCCAGTAGGTCTATCTCCAGTTAAAACTCTATGTTTTGAGGATTAAGATGTAAATCCTTTTCTAAGTCATTACTTCTTTTAATAGCAATATCTAATGATGTATAGTTAATCTCTTTATTATTTGAATCTGTCATATTTTAAAATTAGAATTTGGGATGGTGCGGAAATAGCGAACCGTCAGCCGAGTTTTGTCCTAAAGTTAAATAGAATTACCAAAGTCGAGCATTTAATGTCAAGCCGCACTATTGCAAATACCCTGTTAGCGGTTCGTTGTTCTATTTTTCATCTTTCTCAATAGCAATAATTGGCTGGTCAATACTCCATTTCCAAGTTCCGTCATTTTGTTGTCGCGCAACTTCGGCAGTCACAAATCCATTTAAAAGTCTGGATGAAGTCAACGCTAAATTTCCATTGATAATTGCTGGTCGCTGTTGACCTTTTTCAAATATAGGTTTATCAACCAATAATGAAATGTAAAAATCTCCTATTTCTACTTTACCTTTAGCAAATGAGTGATTTCTGTCTGTAATTAAAACAGCGTCATCTTCATATATTGATATTAGTCCATCAATATTTCCTGTGTTTATGTATTCCAAAAATAAGTCTGTAATATCTTCTGGTTTTAATGCTTTTTCCATTGTTTGTTAGTCGCTTTATTTTTAACTTGTCATGATATTTTTTAGGGTTACTTTGTCTTTGTTACAATGACCACTAATGACACGTAGCAAAAGTCAATGGCCATAGCTACACCAATAGCAATGCTGGCCACTGATAATATAACATTATTTGCACCAAGGACTGCCGCTCTAAGCCAATTAGTTTTATGGATATAATGGTTGTCGAAATAGTTATCGAAATTACTCATTTCATTATTTTGTGTGTTATTTTGTTCTTTAACTTTAATCTCATGCCAGTATGCCTCCTTTAGAATTTAACACAATACCGGTGAACTTTTCTTTGAAGACGGACATTATAAGGGAAGTAGGGTTTTAGCTGAAAGGTTTAATAGTCTGAATAAGCAGTAGCCTTCATCAGTATGATGTCTGCCTTGGAAACATTTTTTTGATATTCGGGTTTTGCAGACAAAGTTTTCCATTCATTATCGTCTCCGAAAGTTTTCCAATGGGCATCTCGATCTTTCATGTTTTCAAAACTTGTCATATACATAAGGTTGGGCATATGGCTGCCTGTAATTACCTCCGCATAAAAAACTGCATTGAAGTTTAATCTTTTAAAAAGAGGCACCTCACCCCCTTCATTAAACATGTGCACCTTATTACGATAAATCTTTTCAGTATGTCCTTCGTAACTTCTTAACTCATACACGTGTTCTGCTTTCGGTAAGCTAAGCTTAGGCAATTGCATCAGCGGTGCTGTTTTGAATGCTTTTAAAAAAATAGATTCAAATCGTGTATACGGTGGGGTCGTATACGGGGCATTGATATATTCATCTCCTGCTTTCATGTAGTCAGCGTTTCTTTCAAGTTGGGAAGGTATGCTAATCATTTGCTCTGCAGAAGCTAAAGGAAGAATTACATATATGTATTTTTTTGTTGCCGTATCATTTGCAATCGGTTTAAACACACCAATACTTTTTATTCCCAATTTGTGAGCGGCAGGAATAAAGGCTTTTTCATAATATTTATCAATAATATTTTCCTGTTCTATGGTGTTAAAATGATAAACTTTTATTTCATAAAACTCCTGTTTTTTCTGTGCAGATATTCCAGTGCTGAATAGCAGCATAGCGGCAAATAAAAAAATGAAATATCGCATATTTATTTTCTGTTTCCATAAAGGTATAAAAACCACTCCTTATATTCAATAAAACAATTGAATATTTATTTTGCAGGGTAAAAAATGCCCCTGGTGAAAGCAAGTCCGTGACTGGCTACTTTTCCTGTAGTACCAAACGCTGTAAATCTGGGTCATTCTTAATGCGTTCCATTTCACTTTCAATAATCCCTGCACTATTCTGCCTCACCCGCCTCTAATTAGTTTCGATTTCCAGCTTCACATTATCTGCCCTGTTTTTTTGATAAGAGATAATATCTGCGGTATCTTTTTCTACTACGATTACGGTGGAGTATGAACTGACCCAATCGGGTGAATCGTTCAAAACAGTCCTTGAATCTATGATTGAATGGGGATTGCAGCACAGTGAATTAACCCTCCATACAAAACAGCCTGATTGAGTATGCCCGGGTCTAATGTCTTTCTTTTATTACACTTTGGATAGAAAAATCTTACCCAAGTTGGGCATAGCTTGGGCTTTTTATTCATTTTAAAGTATAAATTTTGTATTTGCGGAATTTTCCGCTTATAAAATTTATAGGATATGAATTTCTCATTGAGTACTATACTTTCTGAAATCGAGCGTCAAGAACGCAATATTTCAGCAAAAGCAGATCACTTGATAGACGAGTCTTATCAGATGATGGACTTACCCCCAAAAGCTGGAGACATTTATTTATCAGTGAAAAAAAGGCTACGCATATTGTTTAAGGTAATCCCTTTCTTTTTCACAGGGAGTTGCGCAGCGCATAGGCTGTCAAGAAACTTCGTCCGGTTTATTTTTCTGGATTTAAGTTCCATAAATGTATGATAAAAGTCACCCAAACTGATATTGAATGTACTTTCAAATGTTTTGGCGATGACTTTGATGTCTGCATTTCTAAATACCCCTTGTGAATATAAGGCGTAAATCAATTCGGTTAAAGCGGTTTTGTTGCCTGTCCAGTTTAAAGGTGGGTTATTGGATTTTTTATGATTACAATTATAATTAGTATTATTTAGCTGATCTTCAAGATAGAGTTGTATCAGGTCATTGGCAATAATCTTTGCAGCTTTATAATCGTGGGAAGTGGAAAATCTATGGTCTGTTTCAAAATAAACAGTGTCCAAACTTAATTTTATATCATGTTTTCCTAGAACAAACAGCTTTTCATCGACAAAGGAATTGTTCGTTCGGTAGTATTTATAAAATTCGAGATTGTTGTCAAAATACCTTTTCAATTTTTTCAATTCTTCTCTAAAGTATTTCCGAATAGCCTTTGCGTCATTAGGCTTCTTAGTTTCAATTTTATAAATGGCATTATAGTAAATTAGTTTTGAAACAATGGTAGGTTTCAGATTTTTGAAAAAGTGGATTTCTTCATTAATGTCTTTAAACCCAATTTTTACTACAAATTGTTTTAAATCAGCTATTTTTTCTATAGTTAAGCCAATAGCCTTTTCGTATATCGCTAAAGAGTCATTCAATTCGACAGATAACTCATTAATTTCATCATCTAATTCTCTTATTATATTTTTACAATAATCTTTCATTTAAAAGCTAGTTTAAAATGGTTATTCGTTAAAGTGTTTCCCTTGTATTAAATCATAAATATTCAATAATAAAATTATTTGCATTCTTAAGAAGCCTTTATCAAACTTTTGAGATAAGCCACATTCGCATTCTTTCCGGCTAAGAGCCTGTCCTTGCAATAAGTGGTATAAAATTGGTGCTTATTGAGAAAGACCAATGATTTTTGTAATTTATCAGCTATTTTTTTCTTGGTACGTTGCTCTGTTTCTTTCCATACAAGTTTATCTATTTGTCGAAAATCATGGGTTCCTAAATGATATACATCAGCGTCCCTTAAAATCTCTTCGATCAAACCTTCAGGTTCAGCGTTTAACACTGTTGCCATAATTGCTTTGCTTATTTCAGCAATAGTACTGGGATCAATTTTCTGGCTATGTAGAAATTGTTCCATAATATATGCCCCTCTTTTTTCATGACCATCCATTGGCCCCAATAATTGACCGGTATCATGAAACCATGCCGCTGCGAACAAAACAAATCTTTCCTTATCGTTTAAATGATAAAAATCTGCCATTTCGGTTGCGTTTTTAACAACGGTCTGTGTATGTTCCAGATTATGGTAGCACAGATCCGGTGTAGTCCGCAATTCAAATAGGCGGACTACATACTTCTTTATTCTTTCTAAGTACATTTGCATCGATATTCAGTTGTCATTCATATTAAAATTGAATATTCATTTGATTTTGTTATTCATCTTTCTCAGGAAACATTTACACCAAATACATGCCCTACAATAGCAGTTACGGCCATTGCAATAGTTCCCCAGAAGCAGATTCTCATGACGGCTACCCCAATGTTGGATCCTCCGGTTTTAGCCGCTAAAGCCCCCAAAATCATCAGAAAAACAATTGAAAAAGCATATTGGTAATACACCATATCTTTTTCTGGAGCAAAAATTGCGAGAATCATTGGCAATGCAGCACCTGAAAGAAAGGAGAAAAAAGATGCTATGGAGGCCTGAAAAGGCTTTGCTATCGTAATTTCATTTATTCCCAATTCATCTTTTGCATGTGCTTCTAAAGCGTCGTGATCTGTTAGTTCTTTCGCGACGAGCATTGCGGTTTCTTTGCTTACCCCTCTTTTTTCATAAATTTTTGCTAATTCGTGGAGTTCAATTTCAGGCATTTTTTCTAACTCCATCTTCTCCCTGTTGATGTCCGACTTTTCTGTATCCGACTGTGAGCTTACAGAAACATATTCTCCTGCGGCCATCGACATAGCGCCTGCGATGGTTCCTGCCAAAGCTGCCAAAATTATAGCATGTCGGTTGGGCTCTGCGGCGGCAACGCCGATTACAATACTTGTGGTGGAAAGCAATCCGTCATTAGCGCCTAAAACAGCCGCCCTTAGCCAACCCACTCTGTTTACATAATGTTTTTCCAATTCCATTTTTGTAGTTATTTATATTGTTTAGTTTAAATTATTTTATTCTCCATCAATCATCTTGGATACGATTCCTTTTTTATTTGTCAATTCACCAATTACGATATTCACGGCATATTTTCCTTTGTGGAGGTTTTAAAAGTAATCTCGCATTGCAAAATCATTGCTTTATTATCTTCTTTTTATCCATTTATACATCTCAAACCACAGAACCGAAGCCGCCGAAATTAAATACGACATTCCTAATTCCGGGATGTTCAACCCGGTTACATTAAAGAAATCAGCAAAACGGGGTATATACAATATGGCAAAAAGTAATGCCAACGTTGCTCCGATGATAACCGGAAATAAACGGTTTTTGTATTTGAAGCTGTCGAATATACTATAAGTGAGAGAGCGGTTCGCTAGACTCAAAAATATATTGGAAAAAATTAAGGTAGTAAAAACCATTGCTCTTGTAGTTTCTTCGTTACTTCCCTTTTGAACGGCAAATTGATAAACGAATAATACACCTGCTGTAATTATCAAGCCTTGAATAATGCTGATGCTTAATTCTTTCCGGTTCAGAAAGGTTTCTGTCATTTTACGTGGCTTTTGTAACATTGCATTTTTCTCTATCGGTTCGTTTTCATAGACAATGGAACAGGTTGGCCCCATAATGAGCTCCAGAAAAATAACATGTACCGGCGTAAAAATATGCGGGTAAATCCAACCTAAAAACAAAGGCAGTGAAACGGTGAGAATAATCGGAATATGAATAGAGATAATATACTGAATAGCTTTTTTGATATTGGCGTAAATCCGGCGCCCTGCAGCAATTCCTGTAATGAGTTTGTCTAAATCATCGTTGGTAATCACCAGTGAGGCTGCTGCTTTGGCTATTTCTGTTCCTTTGTTTCCCATAGCGACACCAATATGAGCGGCTTTCAGTGCAGGGGCATCGTTCACACCATCACCCAACATAGCCACCACTTCTCCGTTTTGCTTCAAAGCGTTTACTATTGCCAGCTTTGCTTCGGGAAACATCCTTGTAAATAAGGTTGTTGTCTTTGAAAGCTCTATTAATTCTACTTCGGAATGATGAATGATTTCAGCACCATTAACAGCCGGAGTATGGTTGACAATACCCGCTTGTCGGGCAATGGCATTTGTGGTGTCGGCATTGTCGCCTGTAATCACTTTTACTTTAATTCCGGCATCGTAAATTTTCTTGAATACTTGCTGGATATTTTTTTTAGGAGGGTCGTAAAACACAGTAAATCCTAAAAAATCAAAATTGAAATCCTGCTGTTTTTCGGGAAAATTGTTTCCCTTAAAATAACATTTGGCAACGCCTAATATCCGGTAACCTTGTTTGCCAAAATCACTGATATGCTGACGCAGTTTGTCTTTTTCGTATTCCGAAAGATTGGAAACAGCAAGAATGGCTTCGGGAGCACCTTTGGCTGCCACTATTCTTTCGCCAGAATGGTTTTCAAAAAGATGCGTCATCATCGGAGGCTTACCGTCCAACGGATATTCGTGCACCATTTGAAAATCTTTCCGTCGGTCATTCGGTTGAGCTTGCTCATAAATCTCATGAAGTGTTTTTTCCATCGGATCAAACGGAACGGGTTCACTGCTCCACATCGCAAACTCAATGAGTTCGGAAAGTTCGGGTGCATTGAAACGTTCTTCGTCAAAAACCTGATTGGATTTGTAATCGAAAAGGGCTTTCAGTCGCATGGAGTTTTCAGTAATTGTTCCGGTTTTATCTGTACAAATTACAGTAGTGCTTCCCAGTGTTTCTACCACGCTGCTACGCTTGATTATTATACCTTCACGCATTAGTTTCCACGCTCCCAATGCCATAAACGTAGTGAAAGCCACGGGAATTTCTTCCGGTAAAATGGACATTGCCAAAGTCAGCCCGACCAATAGACTTTCTATAATATTCCGTGATTGCCAGAAACTGTATGCCCAAACCATCAGAAAAACCACTATTCCAATAACTGCCATCCATTTTACAAATTTGGTAATCTGGATTTGCAGTGGTGAACGCTCTTCTTTAATCTCCTGAATGGATTTTCCGATTTTTCCCAGCTTGGTTTCTGAACCGATTTTTTCTACTTTAAAAACCGCCAGTCCTGAAACTGTCAAAGTACCGCTATATATTTTTCTGTCTTCGGTATCCTGATTTTTAAACACAGAAAAACTTTCTCCTGTAAGAGAGGCTTCATTTACGGAAAAATCATTGCTGTGCACTATTTCACCATCGGCATTAATCATTTTTCCTTCCTCAGTAATGCATAAATCGCCCACGGCAATTTCGTGGGTAGCAATTTGTATTACTTTTGAATTTCGGATAACCGTGCTGAGTGGTTCGTTCAGTTTTTGCAGCGCTTCCAGTGCCTTTTTGCTGCGATTGTCCTGATAGAATGAGATACCTGAAACAGCTATGGTTGCTCCCAACATAAAAGCCGCTTCGGAATAATTGCCCACAATCACATAGATGACAGCCACTGCAATGAGTAAAAGCAACATCGGTTCTTTGAGAATAGCCAATAACATATTGTACCAGGTATTCTTTTTTATACTGTCTGAGTGGTTATAACCAAATTTATTTTGGGAAATTTTTAGCTCTTCTTCCGAAAGACCTGTGAGATGTTTTGGAATATTATAGGTTGTCATATTTTTTAATTTTAGATGATTAGTTTCAAGTATTGAAACTGCTTTCGGAATAACTAAATTAATAGGTTACCAATTATTTTTTAATATGAATTATTTATTTATTCTCCACCGATCATCTTGGAAACGATTCCTCTTTTATTTGTCAATTCACCAATTACGATTCCGCCAAAATGCAATAAAATGAATATCGGGAACCAATAAACTGCCCATTTGTGTATCGCAGATATCTGGTCACTCCATTGGCCATCTACCCATTTCAGGTAAAATCCCGTAATGATAGAAACGGCGACAAACAAGTAAAAAACGATATAAATAAATCCTTGCATTCTTTCCTTTACCGACTGGGATTTCTTCAACGGATCAGGAAATTTAATTCCCTTTACAAGCATATAAACTATCCTTGCCAAAAATGCCAGAACCATCATGTAGGCAGCATATTCATGCCATTCCCACATCGGTTTTTGAATGCTTTTTACCATAGATATTATCTGTTCCTTTTCCAGGGAAATGTTGTGCCTTTGCATCCCGGTTTGAACGGTATTAATAATTGTTTTTTTGCTCATCCAGTACATCCGTAAAAATCCGGTAATAAATAAAACAGACATTAATAGTGCAACCGACCAATGTAAGATCCGGTGGGTTGCCGTAAACTGATTTTTATTTTCTTTTTTCATTTTTTAAAATATTTTAATAATTCCTAATCCAAATTGTTTTGTTTGATAAGTGGGCAGAATAACCAATGATGACTGATTCTTTTTGCCGGTAAACCATTTTGAAATGGTCGGAAATAACCAATAAGCCATTTCTGTAGACAGAATGCCAATACCTGCACCGGCAATTACATCCCCAACCCAATGTTTGTCATTAAAAACCCGGTAGATGCCTGTCATGGCAGCAATCGGGTAGCCGGAAATACTTAGCCAAAAATTGGTTTCGTTATATTCCCTGAACATAAAATGTGCGGATGAAAAAGCCGTAGCCGTATGACCTGATGGAAAAGAAGTCTTACTGGAACCATCCGGACGTTCCTCGCCAACTAACTGTTTGGTGGGTAAAACGATTGCTGCCGATAGGAGTTGTGAGGTTATATAAATGATGGTTCTATCCTTAAAATTGTGCTTCCCTTTTACACCGGCCAGATTTAGTCCATAAACGGCAATAGCAGGTACATACTGTGTATAGTTGTCAATCTTGGCTCCGGGCAAGATATGTTCCATGCTCTCGTAACGGGTCGATTGGTTAAGCTTTTTCAAGTCATCGGACATTAAACTTAAAATACCATACGATACCAGAACTGAAGGAATGATGAGCTTCTTTGCCGAAAACTGATATACAGGATCTGTCTTTTGGGATATTACGCTACTGTCTGCCTCCATCTTTTGAGAAAAAAGTAACGTTGGGCATACAAGGAATACTAAGAATAGATATTTCATTTTTATTTAAACTTGAGGTTCAACGAAATAATATCACCCTTCATACCCGTTGTTTTTGTATAATGCCCATAGCGAATCTCAATCATATTGAATTTTGAGATTCCGAATAATCCGTTAGGAAGATTGAAACGCGCACCCATACCAAAGAACTGGCTGTTGAATTTGGACAGATCATAATTGCTGGTATAAAACTCGTTTGATTCGCTGTGTGTCTGATAAGCACCGAAATACTTCACCGCAGTCTGTGTATAATACCTGTAGAAAGGACTGAGCGAGACAAAAGGAGATAATTTTACGGGTGTTTCTATGTTGAAAGTATGGGAATTTATACCCCAGTTATCTGTATAATAGCGGTAGTAGGTACGAATAATGAACCTGTCACCTAAGAAATAATTGGCACGGAACCCCAAAGGAAGTTTGAACCTATTATCGGGAAGTTTTTCCTGATGTACACTATTATCAGAAAAATATACCCGGTGGAACGGCAGGCTCAATAGTCCATTTTGCTGAACGGCATCTACAAGAAATACGAGCTGCAAATTGGCATTGATAATCTGCGAATAGGAAAGTGATGCTGCGAAAGTATTCCGACCTTTTGTTCCGGCGTCTTCCTTTGTTCCGTAGGTTCTCAATTCTATTGGCGCAATAAGTTTTACCTGATCGAGATACCCATGAAGATTAGCCGTAAATTCCCCCATTTTATTGGCTGTTTTCTTAGAGAATCCAATATTTGCCCCAAATGACTGGTAGTCAAATTCCGTGGAAGAAGATACACCTGCCATAAAACTATTCCCTTTTTCTTCATTCTCCAGTTGCCAGGTTAATGATGGATAAACTCGGGTGTCACTACTCGATGCAGAAGAATTGGCTTTCAAATCTATCCTATCAGAGGAAGCTGAAGTATAGTGGTCTACACCCAATTCTCCTACAAAGGTGTGCTTGCGTTTTTTCTTGTCATACCGGATGAGTTTTACATTGATGATATTGGAAATATCTGTCAGCTTTTCTGTTCCGATACCGCCTGTTACCGCAGAATTGTTTCCATCCTGCCTGTAATAACTCGACACTAAGTTCACTTCATCCACCTTTAGTTTTCTTACCGAAGCAGAATCTTCTTTTATCTGCTGTGCCTGGACCTGATAAAAACTAAGAAGTCCTAACGCACTTATATATATTCGTTTCATTTTTCTTTTTTATGTTAGCATTTCACTGATTTTAATTACATCCGCAACCTCCGCCACTTTTCCCCGCATTGGCTCCGGAAGCACCTTCACGGTATGATTGAAAGTTCAGTTCAGTCCTTTCTATGGTACGATTGCTCAGTATCATTTCGGCATCGTTGAGTTTGTTCTTCTGATACTCTTTCACAGTGGTGCAAGAGCCAAGCAATAATGTACCGATAGCGCCTAACAGAATTATCTTATTTGTTCTCATAATAAATTGATATTTTTTGAAGTGAATATTTTGTTTTTATCATCTATGATGATGCATTCTATTTGATGGATTTGGTTAATCATTTCCAATCCTGCCTTAACGCCCATAATACTTACAGGTGTAGCCATCGCATCTGCGATCTCTGCATTGGGGCAGATAACCGTTACACTTTTAATCCCGGTAATCGGCATTCCTGTTTTGGGGTTGATGGTGTGTGAATATTTTTTTCCGCCAATCTTCACATATTTTTCATAGTTGCCCGAGGTGGCAATAGCCGTGTCTGTAAGGTTCAGATAAGAAAATGGCAGCCGGGCCTGATCAGGATTGGCAATTCCTATCGTCCAGGGTTTGCCGTTTGCCTGTTTACCCCAAACGGTTAAATCGCCTGAAGCATTGATGATACCAGAACCCACACCTTGCTTTTGCAAAATGTCCTTAGCCATTTCTGCGGCATAACCTTTCCCAATACCACCGAAACCGATACGCATCCCTTTTTCTTTGAGATAGACAGTACTGCTTTCCCTGTTCAGGAGTACGTTTTGATAATTGATGAGATAAACCATTTTCTTCGCTGTTTCAGCATCAGGGAGCTTGGTCATTGACCTGTCAAAATTCCACAGACCTTTATCTACCCCACCGTAAGTGATGTCAAAAAAACCGTTTGTAATGCTGCTGATGCGAAGGCTCCGCTCTATCAGGTTAAAAACTTCGGTATCTACCTTCACCGGCTGTATCCCGGCATTGTCATTAATCAGGTTTGTCTGGCTATCTGATTTATATGTGGTAAATAACTGCTCTATGCGTTTAATCTCCGCAATGGCAGAATCAATTTGCCGATGGGCTACAATCTCATCTGCGCCCACAACGGTGATTTCAAAAGCATTCCCCATCAGCTTTTCGGTTTTGCGAAATTCCTTTAGTGTCATTTTCTTACTTTTTTATATTGGGTGATGATTTCGTTCGTAAATCCTTCCACACCAACTTTTGGGAGGCCTTCCCAGGTTTTCAATACTTTTCCATCTTCATCCAATAAAAGTGTATAAGGGAAAGCACCACCGGGATTATATTGCTCCGCCAAAGCCTCATTTTCCTTTATGGTTTGGGATAGCGGTTGGTTTTTCTTTTTCCTGGGAAAATCAGCATTTACATACACCAAAAGACTATCAGCCATTTGTTTGTAAGTTTCATTTTCAAAAATGGTTTTGTGCATTTTGATGCAGGGCACGCACCAATCCGAACCGGAAAAATTTAACAGGATCAGCCGGTGCTGCTCTTTAGCCTGTTGTTTTGCATTATTTATTGTGGTCTGACCAAATGCATGGAACACGACGATCAAATTGAGTATCAAGAGAATCTTTTTCATTGTTTTAATTTTATAAATGAGTTCTTAATATGATAGTCTTTGAAATTGTAACCCGGTTGCTCAACTCCAATAACTACTTGGGTTTGCAATTTTTTGCGCTGTATGATGTTACTCTTCATCTTCCGTATTTTTTAATTTCATCAGAAGCGTGTAGGCATTTTTAGAAACGATGTTTTTACCTGTAAAATCGTCTGCGTTTACAATTTGGACAAAGCCGTTTTCTTTTGCGCCTACGGTTACGGGTAGCATTTTATAAGTTTGTTTTGCGGTTTGCACAAACACGTAATCCTTTCCCTCAAAATTCACCACGCTTTCTTCCGGAACGGCATGGGCGAACGTGGTTTTGGCTTCTATTTCAGCATTCATATACATGCCTGGGGATAGGCTTACACTGGGAGATTCAAAATGACAATGCACTTCCGAAATACCACCGTCCCCAACATTTCTACTAATGAGAATGATCTCTCCTTGATATTTTTTATCGGGTTCTGCATTGGAATAGGCCAGTAGTTTTTGTCCGATTTTCAGTTTATCTAAATCATTTTCGTAGACTTTCAGATTGAGGCGCAAATCATTGGGATTGACCAATTCAAATAATACATCTGAAGGGTTTACGTATTTCCCGATGTTCACATTTACCTTGCTCACAAAGCCATTGATTGCGCTGTAAACCGGAATAGTTTTGGTGATTTTATCCGCCGACAGGCTATTGGGATTGATGTTGATAAGACGTAATTGCTGCGCCAGGGCATTCATCATAATTTGTTGGTTATTCATCTCTGCCTGTGCCGTCTGCATCACCTTGTCGCTGCTGGCCTGGCTTTGGTTAAGGTCTTTTTGTCGCTGATAGTCCAGTTGCGCAAAGTGCAGTTTTGATTTGGCCTGCAAATAATCCTGTTGCAGCTTTATATATTGTGGATCTTCCATAACGGCAATCGTTTCTCCTTTTCGTACATACATTCCCGGCAGTAAGCGGGTACTTTTCAAGAAACCGCCCAATAGCACGTTTACCGAAATCAGGTTTTGTGGCGGGACATCTATTTTCCCATTTAGTTTTAAAACAGAAGCAATGTTTTTTTCTGAAAGACGTACCGTTTCAACCGCCGCATTCTTTAATTGGGCATCTGTTAACACGACGGTGTTGCTTTCATTTACAACAGCTTGTTTAACCGCTTCCTCAGGTTTGTTTTGGCATTGGACCAACAACAATATTCCTAAAGTGGGAAATAACATTTTTAGCTTGCCCAGGCTTTTATTTTTTATATTGAATGAATACATTGTTATAAGAATTTAATTGATATAATTGATTTGTATGATAGTATCGTTCAGTGCTTTGACAGCATCAGCATAATTGCTTTGAATGTTGATGGCCTGATTAATGAGTATCACAAAATCCAGGTAATTGATTTCCCCATTAACGAACTGCTTTTGTATTGTTTCTGTAACGACATCTGCACTTTTAAGTCCTTCATTTTCATAATAGTTTACAATCTCTAGATTGCTCCGGTAACTTTCCAAGAATTGTTTGTACCTGTTCTGCAAATAAGCACCTGTAGCCTGCAATTGGTTTTCTGTAATACTTTCGGTGATTTTAGAAGCATTGACTCTCGCTCTCTGCGCCTGTGAAAAAACAGGAATAGAAACACCAACCTGTACCGAATGGAATTGCGGAGAGGCATTGTACAGCTTATCATCAGCACCGGTTCCTTTGAAACTGTTGAGATTATAACCAATCATCAAACCGGGCAACAATTTGGATTTTTCTACTTTGGTTTGGCTCGCTGCAATATTTTTCTGCTGTGCCAGAACTTCTAAAACGGGATTTTTATTTGTTTCATTAACCTGTAACGGGAGTATTTTTTCAGAAGATTCCACTTTATAAACCGTATCCGAATTTAACAACCATTGCCACTGCAACTTCGCCTTTTCCAATTCCTGCTGTACCTGTTTCAACTGGATATTGATGGCAGCCTTTTGATTTTGTGCCGTTGTTTTTTCTAAAACATTGCTTTCTCCTTTTTGTAGGCGCAACAAAGATCTGGCATAAAAATCGGCATATAATGAATTGGCCTTTAGTAGCAGCTTTTCCTTTTCCTGCCAGAACAGGATGTTGTAAAACGTTTGGGTGACCGCTTTTTTTAATTCAAATTCTTTCAGGGATACATTCAGCAAACTGTATTTCCATTCCTCTGTAAATAACTCTTTTTGCCTTTTATAAACCGTTGGAAAAGCGATATTCTGTGCAACTCCGAACTTGGTATCCTTATATGCACTGTTGATCTGCCCATAATCAGCCGTGATGCTGGCCTGAGGAATATCTGCCGAAGTTTTGATGATCGCTTTGGCATAATCGGCTCTTAGGTTTTCCGTTTTTAGATTTTGGTTATTCTGAACCGCTAATGCAATCGCTTTGTCCAATGTGATTGTTTCCTGTGCATTTACAGAACCCGTTCCCATTAAAGTAACTGTTAAAACAATCAATAACGTGAGTGTTTTTTTCTTGAATATATTCAGTCTAAGCCCTTTTTCAAATGCGATAAACAATAAGGGAAGCACAAATAACGTGAGTAAAGTAGCGCCCATCAATCCGCCAATAACTACTGTTGCCAGCGGACGCTGCACTTCCGCACCTGCACCATTGCTTACTGCCATCGGAATAAAACCCAATGAAGCCACAAATGCGGTCATCAGTACCGGACGTAAGCGGGATTCGGTTCCGTCCACCACTATGCGGACAATGTTTTTAATTCCTGATTTTTTTAAACGGTTAAATTCGGCCACCAATACAATCCCATTTAAAACGGCCACGCCAAACAGCGCAATAAAGCCAATGCCTGCACTTATGCTGAAAGGCATTCCGCGAAGTGCCAAAAAGAAAATTCCGCCAATGGTAGACAATGGGATTGCGGTATAAATCAATAAACTTTCTTTCACTGATTTGAAAGCAAAAAATAAAAGCACAAATATCAAGGCCAATGAAATAGGCACCGCAACCATTAAACGGCTTTTTGCCTGGTTCAGATTTTCAAATGAACCACCGTATGTAATGGAGTACCCGGCCGGAAGCTTTATCTGCTTGTTTACTTTGCCCTGTAATTCCAGTACAATACTTTGTACATCCCTACCTTTTATGTTGAAACCGACAATAATTCTTCTCTGTGTATTCTCCCGCTGAATCTGGTTGGGACCATCTTTTATCTTTACTTCGGCCAACTGAGAAAGGGGAATCTGGTTGCCTGAAGGTGTAGGGATTAATAAATTCTGTACGTCTTCCAAATTCTTCCGCACATCGGCATTTAGTTTTACGACCATATCAAAACGTTTTTCTCCTTCAAAAACCAAACCCGTGCTTTGTCCGGCAAATGCCGTATTGACTACCTTGTTGATACCGGCTACAGACAAATGGTATTGGGCAATTATTGGGCGGTTATAGGTAATGATAATCTGGGGCATTCCGGTGACAGGTTCTATATAAAGGTTTTGTACACCGTCTACCGTATTGATTATTTTGCCCAATTTGTCGGCCGTTGCTGCGAGTGAATCCAGATCATCCCCAAAGATTTTCAATACCACATCCTGCCTTGCACCGGTCATCAGTTCATTGAACCGCATATTTACCGGGTACTGGAAACCTGCGGTAATTCCGGGTACGTCTTCCAAAGCTTTGCTCATTTTCTCGGATAGCTCCGGAAAAGTTTTGGCAGATGTCCATTCGCTCTTGTCTTTTAAAATAACCATCATATCGCTGGCATCCATTGGCATCGGGTCGGTAGGCACCTCACCACTTCCTATTTTGGTGACTACTTTAATCACTTCAGGAAAGCGTGTTTTTAAGATATGGGCAGCTTTTTGGGTACTTTCAATGGTTGTATTCAGATTACTTCCCGTCAAAACCCTGGTATCTACTGCGAAATCCCCTTCCTCCAATGATGGAATAAACTCACCGCCCAACCTTGACATCACAAAAATTGCCACAATAAACAATATTGAAACCACTGCGATAATGCGCTTGGGCATTCGGATGGCTTTTAGCAAGAACTTTTGGTAAAAAGCTTCTACACAGCGCATACCCCTGTCTGAAAGGTTGTGTTTATGGCTGATTTTCCTGCTCAGCACCCAGGAAGTCATCATTGGGATATAGGTAAGCGATAACAAAAATGCACCCAATAGGGCAAAGGCTACTGTCTGTGCCATTGGCCGGAACATTTTGCCTTCTATACCCTGCAAGCTTAGGATGGGTAGATAGACGATGAGAATGATGATTTGTCCAAAGACAGCACTGTTCATCATTTTTCCCGCAGAACCAATTACCGTGGTATCCATTTCTTTTTTGGATAAATTGGTCATTTGCTGAAACCTGGCATTGTGGGACAATTGGTGCATGACAGATTCTACAATGATGACGGCTCCATCTATGATCAGCCCGAAGTCCAATGCACCAAGGCTCATCAAATTGCCGCTTACGCCAAACATATTCATCATACAGATGGCAAATAGCATGGCCAGCGGAATAACCGATGCCACCAGTAGTCCTGCCCTGAAATTTCCAAGGAATAAAACCAACACGAGAACCACGATCAGTGCACCTTCCATCAGGTTTCTCTCTACGGTACTGATGGCATTGTTAACCATTTTGGTACGGTCAAGGAAAGGCTCAATTACGACGCCTTCGGGCAGTGTTTTCTGTATTTGGTCTACTCTTGCTTTTACATTCTTGATAACCTCGCTGCTGTTTGCTCCTTTCAGCATCATCACAACGGCGCCGGAAACTTCGCCCTGGTCATTGTAAGTCATCACTCCGTAACGGGTGGCATACCCCATCTTTACAGTGGCAATATCCCTGATGAACAAAGGTGTTTCGTTGTTTTTATTGGCAATGGAAATATTGCCTATATCCTCCAGAGTGCCAATCAGACCTTCACTCCGGACATATAGTACGGTAGGCCCTTTTTCGATATATGCGCCGCCGGTATTTTGGTTGTTTTCTTCTAAAGCTGAAAAAACATCATTGATGCTGATTCCATAGGCGTTGAGTTTATCAGGGTTTACCGCAATTTCATATTGCTTGAGTTTGCCTCCGAAACTACTCACTTCAGCAACCCCTTTCACGCTTAATAACTGTCTGCGTACAATCCAGTCCTGAATGGTGCGTAGTTCAGCAATATCATATTTTTGTTCATACCCTTTTTTAGGGCGGACCACGTATTGGTATATTTCACCCAATCCTGTGGAAATGGGTCCTAATGCCGGTGTGCCAATCCCTTGGGGAATCTGGTTTTGAACCTGTTGAAGACGCTCGGATACTTGTTGCCGTGCCCAATAAACATCTATACCATCATCAAAAACAATGGTAACGAGCGAAAGTCCAAAACGGGAAAAGCTGCGTATTTCTTTGGTGCCGGAAATATTGCCAGTAGCTTGTTCTATGGGGAAGGTAACCAGGCGTTCAATATCTGTCGCACCAAATGAAGGTGCTATGGTGATAACCTGCACCTGGTTGTTGGTGATGTCAGGCACGGCATCAACGGGCAGTTTTGTGGTTTGGTAAGCACCTATTCCTATGAGTGCTATGACCAAAAGCCCTATAATGAGTTTATTTCTTACAGAAAACTCAATGATTTTAGTAAGCATAATTTTACTTGTTAATCAAATTATTATTAAATACAATTACAGGTAGATACGGCAGTATCTATCGTAAAAAATAACAGGATTAACCAATTGACGATCACATTCTAAGAAGCCCCGATTTTATGGAGATAGGAATGCATAATAATGGTATAACACTTTCCTCTATGAGTATAGTGCATAACAAAATTGTACTTCAACAATTCATCAGGCAGCGTATAAAGAATACCCTAATAATGGAGTTGAAGATGAAATTCTATACAATCGTACTATAAGAAAAGTCTATGCAATAGATTATCACAAAATACAATGGGGTTATGTTTTTTACTGTGGAAGAAATCGAAAAGAAATACAATGTTCTTTCTCCAAAGTACAATACCAACCTACATTCAAAGGAATTTGCAAAAACGGCATAAAACAGCTTTCCTTATGCAAAGTGCAAAAAGAATTTACAAAAAATCAATCGGTCAAAAAGGAAGAATTAACAAGATTTTGGAGGCTGCCAGATAGCAGAGAGAAACTGATTTGAAACGAACGAATCATCAAAAGAAACTACCTTAGAGGATCTTTGTATATCAATTTTATGAATTGATTCAAAAAAAATCGGTTGGGGGTATACAAAGCAAAAGCTCAATACAGTTCCGTGCATAATGAAAGGAAGCTTTTGATCCTGGTCATAATCATCATCGTGCGGATGATTTTCAAGGTGATTGCCTTCGTAATGAAGTGCCAAAAACTCAATAACGGAAATTTGAGGGCTTTTTTCTTTATGTTCGAAATAATGCTCGACCAACATAGGAAATTTCAACAACTGACCTAACTCTGTTGTTGAAATAAGATACGTAGTTAGAAAAAATATTGCGAGCACTTTTTTCATATACACAAATATACGGAAAACTAACATTCAAAATGACATTTCACCGTAATTTATACTGTGTCTATATAAAATTTGCAAAATTTCGAAATTTAAACTCATTAGTGTTACTTACTGCGAAAACAAATGCTGTAAATTCGGGTCATTCTTGATGCGCTCCATTTCGTTTTGAACGATATTCAACACATCAGATTTTATCTGACGGTAATTGCTTTCAATTTGCTTTTTCATCTTATCCTCGTCGTGTTCATCTACAAAAGAAAGGATTTCTGGTATTTGCTGATAGGATTTGCTTTCTGCTGCTACCTTTTCATTGTCCACCACAATTTCAGCGTGAAATATTTTTTGCTCGATACGTTCATCAAAGTTATCCGATACGGAACCCACGAACATACCCTGCGTTAAGGTAGAAATTTTGGAAGCAGGAATAAGGCTGTCTAATTGTGCGGAGGCTAAGACGGGCCACACCTGCGTTATTTACCATGACATCCAGCTTGCCGTATTGTGTTAAAGCTCCTTGAGAAAAGTAGCCGAATTAGTATTTATTGTAGTCAAAAATGCTTTTTCCACAAATCGAAAAAGGACTTTTGTTTTAATAATGCGGAAAAATCAATCAATGCTTTTTTTATCCCTTCTGTAAGGGGTGCGGTAGCAAGTCCTATGCCGGTGCTTCCACCTGTAATTATTACGTTTTTATTTGTAAAACTCATTTTGTAAAACTCATTTTTTTATATGAGGGCACAAGAGTAAAAAGAGGAAATTCTTTTTCGGTTATTATAGCAATAAAATTATTTCCTTCAGGCAATTTTTAATTAGAAGAAACCTTGTCTATATGTGCAACCAGATCGAGAATTTTATTGGAAAAGCCATATTCATTATCATACCAACTAACTAATTTTACAAATGTCGGAGATAATGAAATACCTGCCTTTATATCTAATACAGACGTTCTTGTTTCCCCAATCATATCCGTAGAAACTACATCTTCGTTTGTATATCCGACAATTCCCTTCATGCCATTTTCTGCAGCATAAATTACGGCATTGCATATTTCTTCGTAAGAAGCCGGGGTTTTAAGTCGGAAAGTAATATCTGCTACCGATACATCTAGTACAGGAACCCTAAACGATAATCCGGTAATTTTACCAGCAAGTTCGGGAATGACCTTCCCGACAGCTTTAGCCGCTCCTGTCGCCGATGGAATGATATTGTTTGAAGCGGCTCTACCTCCTCGCCAGTCTTTTGAGGATGGGCCATCTACCGTTTTCTGTGATGAAGTTGTTGCGTGAACTGCCGTCATCAAGGCTTCTTCTACACCAAAATTATCGTTCAATACTTTAACTATCGGTGCTACGCAGTTTGTAGTGCAGGATGCGTTAGATACAAAAATTTCTCCATTGTAGTTTTTTTCATTTACCCCCATAATAAAAATTCCGAATCAATGAATTATTTGTTAAGACCAACACTTTTTTGCCAAGAACGATTGCCCCTGTTCTTGGCTCTTTTTATTGGTCTGCTCGTTAATGATATTACACCGTTATTCTATAAGACCATAAGCCTCCTTCCTTTAATTTCAAACTTTATATCACTTACTTCTTCTAGCCGATCTAATACGTCGCGTAAAGAGTTACTCTGTTGAAACGTTCCCGTTATTTTCTCTTCTGAATTCTTAACAATGTTGATTTCTTCAATGTTATACCATCGTCCTAATTGCTCAAGAATATCTGTAATTTTTGCATCATTAAAACTAAAGTATCCATCTTTCCAACTGGTTACATCACTCAGATCGACTCCTTTATTTAACATACTAAAGCCATTTTCATTTGTTGAATACTGATCCCCTGGTTTTAATATTACATTACTCTTTGGAGTTATCAACCGGATCGTTCCCTGAATCAAACTCGTTGTTGTCGTAACCTCATCTGAATATGCCCTGACATTAAATTTTGTACCAAGAACTTTAATCTTGGCCTGTTGGGTTTCTACATAGAAAGGTCTATCCATAGCATGCGCAATTTCAAAATATGCCTCGCCAATTAACTTGACATTCCTAGATTCTTTTTTGAAGACAATCGGATATTCCAGAGAAGCTCCGCTATTGAGAAATACGGTTGATCCATCAGCTAATAAAAGCTTACTTTTATATCCTTTAGGGCTAGAAAATATGATAGTTTCTCTGGTTAAACTAGAAAGATATTTCTCATTAGAATTTTGTTGAACTTTGTAAAGTATAGTTCCATTTTCCTCCTTAATGAGCGATACATCGATCGATTTCTCGTTTAACAATAAATTTCCACCCAGATAGGTAATCCGACCATCTGGCAACCTGAGCGAAGGTAAGCTATCTACTGGAAGCAATATATCTCTTGCTTCAGGATGAACAGCTGAAGCTACATGAGTTTGACTTATATGTGATGACCTATAATAGTTAAAGGTTATAATTCCTAGTATAATAAAGACAGCAAATATTCCAGCTATTCGTAAGAAATACCGATGTCTTTGAAACAGCAACTGAAGTGGAGTATTTCGCTTCCGACTTAACGATTCAATGGTGTCCCTTTTGATTTTTTTTGCTTGTATTTGAAAATCAACATCGGACACATCTATATTACTTAACTTATCTAAGGATTGATACCAATTTAACACCTTCATTTCTTCCTCAGGTGTGCAATCCCCATGTAGATATTTTCTTAATAAAGCCTTTGCCTGACTTTGTGTATTGTTCTTTTCCATTCACCTGTATAACCAATAAAAAGTGACACAGGTACTGTTAAGAAATTATTATGAAATAGTATTATTAATATGAATTGTAAAACTTATCAGAAGTAAGGTAGAATAATGGTTTCGACGAATTACAAAACGGAGATGTTTTAAGGCCGAAGTCAAATTATTCTTCACTGTCTGTTCGGATAAAGACAACGTTAAAGCAATATCTTTTACACTTAAACACTCTTCCCTACTCAGATAGAATATTGTCTTCATCGTTTCTGGCATTTTTTCAACAGCTTGATATAAAATCTGCTTTAATTCCTCTGCTATCATATCTTCTTCGATAGAAGAAGTGTATGAAATCTTGTAGCTTTGTGCTAGGAGCTGTTCGTTAACAACCATACGATTATTTTTTATCATTCGGTTTATAACCTCATATTTCGCCGCTTTAAAAAGATATGGATAAAGTGAATCTTCTGCCGTATAAATATCTCGGCGTTTATTCCATAGGGATAAAAATATATCCGGTACAATTTCCGCAGCATCTGTGACAGAGTTCAACCTCCTTGAAACATGTCGAACCAATATCTCCGTATATCTATACATCAGACACGAAAAAGCACTCTGGTCATCTTTCTGAAGTAGGAAGAGTAATTCTTGGTCAGACATCTGTTTCATACCACAAAACTAATCAAAGAATCATATCACAGTTTATTAAATTTATATTAAGGATAATATCTCATCCACCTGTAGTTTTACAGTAGTGTATTTCTATTCGAAAAACCAGAGTAGACCAACCGAATAATCCGGAGAGGCTTGTCATTTTAGCTTGCATATATAAAGGGCTTATATAGTTAGTGTGACTGGAACAACAAAATCTGCCATTTCTGGTATAATTGCAACGCTTGAGACGAAATTCGATATTACTGAGGAATTGACCTTAGCGATTAGAGGAGGAACACTTGGAGATATTTTATAGGAAATCTTTCTGTTACATGTGTGGTGATGTCCTATAATAGGACGATACAATAGAGCAAGCAGAAGTTGGGCAGAGCCCTACTTTTCTTGCCCCATTTACCAAAAATGGGGTTTAGAGTATCCTCCGGGGATACTCTCTTCGCTTCATGATAGCATTAAGCCTCTTTTTAGTATACTGGTTGGTATACTCAGCTCCTACCCAAACATAGAAATAATAGGCCGTATTTTCACAAATGTATTAATGCGTGTAAAACTCGCTAAGTTGGACTTTCCAACATGTGTGGGTTGGTCGGAAATTCATATTCGCCGCCCTCTTTACAAGAAAAGCAGTCAAATGAAGATTTATCAAGAAATAGACCTCTATTGACAATTAAATCAATAAAAATGTTATGCTCTTTATTTTTAGATAATATTCGATTCAGATCATAGTACCAAATCAAATATTATCTATAATAAGAAAAAAAATGCCAAACAGAGAATTACATAAATAAGGTTTGAAATGGTTCTACTTTAGATCCTCCCAATTATATTATTCAATGTATCGGAAGGACGCATTGTCTTAGCTGCCAACTCATCATTCGGGAAATAGTAACCACCAATGTTTTGTGCACTACCTTGTGCCGCGATCAATTCTTCATTGATTTTTACCTCATTATCTTTCAATTCTTTTGCAACAGCTGAAAATTTATCAGCTAATTCAGTATCCTTAGTTTGCGCCGCTAATGCCTGGGCCCAATATAAAGTCAGATAGAAATGTGAACCACGGCTATCAATCTGACCCACTCGACGCGCTGGCGACCTATCGTTTGCCAGGAATTCTGCTGTGGCGTCATCTAAAGCCTCTGCTAATACCAAAGCTTTCGGGTTATTTTGTGTTTGGGACAAGTGTTCCAATGAAGCTCCAAGTGCCAAGAATTCACCCAATGAATCCCACCTTAGATAACCTTCTTGAAGAAGCTGTTCTACGTGTTTAGGAGCTGAGCCGCCAGCGCCTGTTTCAAACAGACCTCCACCATCCATCAATGGAACGATAGATAGCATTTTAGCAGATGTCCCAACTTCTAAAATAGGGAATAGATCCGTCAAATAGTCACGCAGTACATTGCCTGTCACTGAAATTGTATCTTCTCCCTTACGAATGCGCTCCAATGAGAATTTGGTCGCGTCAATTGGAGATAAGATACGGATATCTAATCCTGTCGCATCAAGCTCTGGTAAATATTTTTCTACTTTCCTAATGATCTCTCGATCATGTGCACGGTTTTTATCCAGCCAAAATACTGCTGGTGTTTCAGATAGACGAGCACGGTTTACCGCTAATTTTACCCAATCCTGGATGGGCGCGTCTTTCGTTTGGCACATACGGAAAATATCACCTTCCTCCACCTTTTGCTCCATGAAAACGTTTCCTTCAGCGTCTACCACACGGATAGTACCATTTCCTGCCGCTTGGAAAGTTTTATCGTGTGATCCGTACTCTTCAGCTTTTTGAGCCATTAAACCTACATTTGGAACAGAACCCATCGTTTTAGGGTCTAATGCGCCATGCTCCTTACAGTCTTCAATAGTTGCTGCATAGACACCTGCGTAACAACGGTCAGGAACCATAGCAATCGTATCTTCTTCTTGACCTTCTTTATTCCACATCTTGCCTCCGATACGGATCATTGCTGGCATAGAGGCGTCGACAATGACATCCGAAGGAACATGGAAGTTTGTAATACCTTTATCTGAGTTGACCATCGCCAATGCAGGACCATTTGCAATAGTAGCATCAATTGCGGCTTTCACTTCGCCTTCTTTTGCGTGGCCTGCAATTTTAGCATATACCTCACCCAGGCCGTTATTTTTATTGATACCGAGTTTTTTGAACAGATCACCATATTGTGCGAAAACATCTGCAAAGTAAGTTTCAACAACGGCACCAAATATAATCGGGTCAGAAACCTTCATCATTGTCGCCTTTAAATGTGCGGACAACAGTACACCCGCTGTTTTAGCTTCTACTATTGCATCTGCAACAAAGGCCTTTAACGCATTTAAACTTAATATGGAAGAATCAATTACTTCATCCGCTTTTAAAGGAGAAAGTCCCTTCAATTCTGTCACGGCACCATGTGCATCAACAAATTCAATTTTAAATTGACAAGCATTTTCAACAGTTACGGATTGCTCTGAACCGTAGAAATCGCCTGAAGTCATCGACGCTACTTTCGTTTTGGAATCTTTGGACCAGGCCCCCATTTTATGAGCGTGTGTTTTAGCATAATTCTTAACTGCTTTAGGTGCACGACGATCGGAGTTCCCCTCACGTAACACTGGGTTTACCGCCGAACCAAGTACCTTTGCATATTTAGCTTTGACTGACTTTTCGTCTTCTGTTGTGGCTTCATCAGGATAATTTGGAATAGCGTAGCCCGCTTTTTGCAATTCAGCAATAGCACCTTTCAATTGAGGAATCGATGCTGATATATTGGGTAATTTAATGATATTCGCCTCCTGAGTTGTTGCCAACTGACCCAACTCGGCCAAAGCGTCAGCAATTTTTTGATCTTCTTTTAAAAATTCTGGAAAGCTAGCAAGAATACGGCTTGCCAAAGAGATATCTCTCAATTCGACGTCGATATCAGCTGTAGCGGTAATCGCCTGGACGATGGGTAAAAACGAATAAGTCGCCAATAGCGGAGCTTCATCTGTTTTTGTCCAAACAATTTTTGATCTGTTTGACATAATGATCTATTAGAAATATATTATATTTTAATACTTTGTGAAATGATTGAAAAATCTTTATTTCTCAAAAACTCACCTAAAGATAAGATTAAATTTAAAAAATCTGATATAAATTCAGAATTTCCTTCTTTTAAATGATTTTTTTTAAACAATAATTTTGTACAATCCATTAAAACGTGTTAAAAATTTTGTATTTTTGAATCAAATATTTGGAATGATGCGCGAAACTAAATCAAAGCAAACATCCTTTTGGCGGAAATATGAAAAACATGCATCGACAGAAATCTTCATGTATATAGTAATAGTTTTTATTATTTTATTTGGAATATTGCTTTTTCTGTAAATAGCTAAGATAGAGTGTATTTTATTTTTTTATAATTTACTAACCATAGATAGCATGTAGATATAAGTAAGCTATCCGACCGATGTTGTTAGGTATGTTGATTTCTTTCATGCCAAAATATAAGAGCATATTACACTGAATGCCGATTTGTATGTCGTTAAATTTGTATGTCGTTAAATTTTTGACAAACTTAGATTAGAATTTCAGGGAATTGATAAAATTATTCTGTTAAGATATTTGAATATAATTAATAAGATTTAAGCAACTGAAATTAGATGAATGACCTTTTTTTTAAAAGAGTTTCCAATTTGCCATATATAAATAAATTAAAGGAAGCTGGAAGCTACCCCTATTTTAGAACCTTGGGTTCGGAAAATAACAATGAAGTCTCTAGAAACGGAAAACAGATATTGATGTTCGGATCTAATTCATATTTGGGACTCACTAACCACCCAAAAATCAAGGAGGCTGCAAAGAACGCCATAGATAAATATGGTACGGGCTGTGCTGGCTCCAGGTTTTTAAATGGAAATTTGGATATTCATCTTGAATTGGAGCAAAAATTAGCACATTTTTTAGGAAAAGAAGATTCCCTGGTTTTTAGTACCGGCTATCAGGTGAATGTAGGGTTACTTTCATGTTTGACCGGACGTTCTGATTATTTGTTGATTGATGCCTATGACCATGCCTCCATTATTGATGGCTGTCGTCTTTCGCAATCAAAAGTATTCAAATTCGCCCATGATGATATGGAGGATCTCGAAAAGAAATTAAGAAAGTTACCTGTTGAAGCCATTAAATTAATAGTCGTTGACGGTATTTTTAGTATGGAAGGTAATATCGTTAAATTACCTGCTCTTAATTTCCTGGCGAAGAAATATAACGCAACAATTATGGTAGATGATGCCCATAGCTTAGGAGTATTAGGGGTTAAGGGGGCCGGAACTGCATCTCATTTTGGTTTGACAAAAGAGGTCGATCTAATCACAGGAACCTTCAGCAAAGCGATGGCATCTCTGGGAGGGTTTGTTGCTGCTGATCGTATAACGATAGAATATATTAAACATCACGCTAGATCTTTAATATTTGGTGCAAGCATGTCGCCCGCTTCGGTCGCGAGTGCAATTGCGGCATTAGATATCGTTCAAAATGAACCAGAACTAATTGAGAAGCTATGGGATAACACACATTATGCCAGGAAACTTATGGTGGAAGAAGGATTTGATCTGGGGAATTCGGAAAGCCCGATCATTCCAATTTATATTAGAGACGATTATAAGACATTTCTTATTACAAACTACCTTGAGAAAGAAGGTGTTTTTGTAAATGCAATTATTCCTCCAGCAGTGGCTGTGAATTGTTCTATGATAAGGCTCTCCCTTATGGCAACCCATAGCTTCGGGCAAATTGAATATGCTGTAAAAAAAATAAAAAATGCACTGAAACTGTTTAATGTTGAAATTATATAATTGCAAATGATCAATTTTATAAAAAGTTGAATATTTATTTTTCTTCTATATAAATAGTTCAGCATTTAAACTCTGATCCGGATGAGTTTATAAAAAATTACCCCTAATAAATGTAATTGTTCTCTCTTTAGAATAAGCCTGCCCAATATCCTTTAGAACCGAAATTAGATACAGCGAGGCTATGATTATTATCGGCGAACAACGGCAGGAATTTTTCCCTTTTACTATTATGAAGGTTGCAGCCGAGGAAAGAAATCCGTAAATTGCAAAACAAAAATACCAACGGATACCATGGACAATAATTTTCCGGAAAAACCGAAGGAAACTGGCGAAAATATCCTTAGATCTTATTCGGCGGGAGATCTCCAGCACCCGCACTGGTACATTTATGAATATGGGAACCACAGAAAAGTACTTGTTGAAATCAACCCCGAATCAGGTAAGGTCCATTTTCTCAGAGAACTCTAGAAATAGGTTCGAATTGATCCCGGGGATTCCCTCAAAGCCCACACTTCATCAGCCAAGGTTAATATTAAGCAATGATCTTTAAACTTTTACGTTCCGGTATCTCTATCGATGACAGCAGATTCAATGAAATTTATCCGCCCCACATAAAAGAACTTGCAGGACGCCACTGGACACCAGTGGATGTGGCAGAAATGGCAGCACGATATCTTGTTGAACAATCCGGTGACAGAGTTCTCGATATCGGTGCAGGGGCAGGAAAATTTTGTCTTGTCGGCGCCTCCTGTACCAGCGGGATGTTCTATGGAGTGGAACAGCGGGAATCACTGGTCGAGATATCCAACAACCTAGCCAGCAAACATAATATCCAAAATGTGGAATTTATACATGCCAACATAGACCAGATTTCCTTTACTGACTTCGATGCTTTCTACTTTTACAACTCTTTCTTTGAAAACCTGGATACATCCTGCCCGATAGACAATAAAATCCTCCCTAGTACAAAACTCTACGATCGTTATACGAGCTATCTCTGGGACCAGCTCCGCAGGACACCTGCCGGTACGCGTGTCGTTTCCTATTACAGCGGATGGGATGAGATCCCTGAAAGTTTCGATCTTGAATACACTGCTTTTGGTGGTTATCTCAACTTTTGGCGAAAAAGCTCCTAGAATTAGCGCTCACAAAGTAACCTCAAAAACATTTTAAAGTTCCCTGTTATTTGTTTCGATGTTTTCTGAGAGAGCGGTAATATACCATCAGTATACGGTCGTAATAAAGAGCGAACAACAGGATAAAAATGGGCAACAGGAGTGTTTTTCTTCCCAGCCAGCCAAACAGAAAAGCTCCGGTAATTCCTCCAAGAAAAAATCCTGTAATGATTATTCCCCTGAGCATGATCGAATTTTTAAGACGGCTCCTGTCATTTGGCCTCCTATAAAAAATAAGCTGCGACAGCTCAATGCCCAGATCTGTAAAAAGACCTGTTAGGTGCGTGGTACGGACGACAGATCCCGATATCTTTGTAACCAGAGCATTTTGCAGACCCATGGCCAGAAGCAATATACAGGAAAACAGTACAGGGGATCCGTGGTTCATAAACTCCGATAAAGCAACAGCAGCGAGAAAAAGTATCTCTATGGAAAGCGGTAGCATGTAGGAAAAATGATCCGTATTTTTAGATGTGAGTTCCATGCTGGTATTAGCAAGAAAAGCCCCAAGAAAAAAAGAACTTACATAGAATATGCTGAGCAGCATCAGCCTGTAATTGTGGAGATATAGATCTTCGGAGAGAAAGGCAAAATGTCCGGTAACATTTGTTGTCAATGTTCCAAATGCAAGGACACCGACAATATTGACCACACCGGCCACTGTCGACAATAACGCCGCAAGCTTGACATTGTGCCCAAAGGTCCTTCCTTTATTTCTGTGTCTGAACATAACCTAATATATGGGGTAATTACAGCTGACTGCCCGCCAAAAGATAAAGAAATTTCTCCAAAAATTGCGCTTATCCCGAGCGCAACAACCTTTATCGAACTGAATCATATCTTACAGAGCACAAAGAAATCGCCTGTCGTATCCGAGTGTTTCATGAGTCTATAAGGTGTATATGCAGTATAATTATAAAGCCTTTTTTTACTTTTAAAACCTCTGTCAACCGAAATTACTTCTGTATGGTAGAAACGGAATTCCCTGTTCCTATATATGGAGTCGTAAAAGATAATTAACCTGTCCAGTATAATCTGATCTATATCACTACTGATTAGCATATTGATTTATTATTGTTCGAAAACCGCGACATTAATTCATCCGGCAATCAATCGCCTGAGAAAAAGAAATGTTAATGTAGCCTGAGGAAAGAATTACTTTGAACAAAGCTTTCAATGACAAATTTAAAACAAAATTTTGTTACAAAAAAAACAAGATTTTTATTTTTAGTCAATGCGCAATGATCCAAAAAAAGGTCATCCGTTAGTCAGATCTATGGAATGTCAATATACTATCTGATGGATTATAAGCAAAAGATACCTGTAATTATTCTGCACCAACGTATAACCAATTAAAAAATAATGGGCACAGGTTCCTGACGTCCGGCCCATTATTTCAAATTTCTCTAATCGTAATAGATATCTTTATAACGAAATAACCTTTGTAATGTTTTCCATCGATATAATTAATTCTTTGATTGGAAAGTTTTACAGGCACAAGTATTTGAAGTATATACATTATTCATCCAGTTCACCTATCTTAAATTGTAAATGATAAAAATCTATCATAGGACTTTTAAAGCTAATTTGTACTGGTGAATATTTCTGAGATTTGAACTTATTACATTTTTATAAAGCATTCCTTAAATTCAATTTTCGTCGGATTGAGGATTTTCTTTAAATTGGGTATATGGTAGCATATTACTTTAAGGAAAGAAAAGTTTTTGATTTCCGGCCGCATCCATTTGAGCTGTGTAATATCCTAGGACTTAAGAAAGTATATGAGGATAAACATTTTCTATTGAAGGTGTATAATCTGATTGATGGATCATTCTATGACTATTATCTCTATCATCTGCAATATTATCTTTCTGTGAAAAACTCCTCGGAAAAGGACTTCATTTCCCATGTGTGGCAGATCACTTCTTCCAGAATAGCTCACTTTGAACGCCAGGTTCCTTTTTCTTCAAAACATTCTCTATATATCTCAAATATTAGAAAACTTAGGGAGTTCCGGATCTTTCTAGCTCCGCTGGACAAGTGGAATATCAAACCAAACCATACGATCGTTAAGGAAAAGGAAAAGCAGATAATAGGATTACGTGCTGAGCTTGAAATATTGTCAAAAAAACTTTCCGATCTGGAGAAATATGAGGTGTCCGTTAAACCGATGATACAAGATGATCATCTTCCCACTTTTATAGACCTGCTCCAACAGATGAGAAACCTGACGCTTCCGAATGGAAGGAAATTACTTGTCAGTGACCACGAAAGCTTCTATTATAAAATGGTCTCGAAATATTTTGTCTACAATAGCAAGGACATAACGGTCAATACCGTGTGGAACTATTTCGTACAGAAAGATCCAAAAGATTCCATGAAAGGCGTCAAAATCCCCGATCAATATTATTTTGTTTGAATACAATATATTCTAAACGGCTACTCTCCGCGATAAAGTTACTAAGCGTTTCGTTATCTACAAGTATATTCCTTTGGATCATTCTCATGGTTATTGTAATTTAAAGGTTAAAGTCTTTTTTCTGACATCAATATTTTGATATCTCATATAGATGGCCTTTACTAAAAATTTGTATTTCTATAAAGTTAACAAACTATACTATCTAAAACAGTATGCAAAATTCAATTATTCTAAAATATACTTGCTACATGTATCAATGTTAGTTTTTCCTCTGCCGCAACATCCACTCATAAATTTCAGGGTTAGTCTCATAAAGATACTGAATTCCGTGGCCTTCACCTTCGATTCGATGGAAGCTGATATTACCATTGCACTTCTTTAGACAGTCGGCTATTCGTTCTGTTTCATGTATGGAGATTTCGGTATCTGCGGTTCCGTGGAATGTCAGGATAGGAATATCTTTGAGCGTGCAAATCCGAGTGGTGTCGCTATCGTTTACACCTCCGCATAATGGAACAATGGCTGCTATTTTATCGGGGTGATCCAATGCTACAGTGTACGTTCCATAGCCGCCCATACTTATTCCTGTCACATAAACACGGCTTTTATCAATGCGGTAGTTTGAGGTTACTTCATTGTATAGCGAATCAAACCAATTTTCCGTAGACCAATATCTGCCTTCTGGACATTGCGGAGCGACCATAACAAAATCGAAATCCTTTCCCTTGTCTACTAAATAGGGAAGACCATAGACCTTAAGCTTTTCTAAATCATTTCCTTTTTGTGATCCCCCGTGAAGATAGATAACTAGAGGATATTTAGCGGTGTCTAAATGATAATTTTTTGGTCTGTATGTTAAGTGTTTGTAATAGACTTTTTGTTTTTCTTGTGCAAAGGATTGCGAAATAAAGAAGCTGAAAACGAGTACTGTGAGCAGGTTGGAATAAAGATAAAACTTAGTGCTAAAAAATTTAATGAGTACTTGAAAAGTCATATTGAAAGAGGGATAAGCCGTTTACTAATTTTTAATGCTGCGCTAGAGCTGCAATACATTCCTCCCGTATCTTCCAGAGTTCATCTAATGTATATGGAATTTTATTGATCTCGATCCAGCGCGATAAGTAATCTTTGTGATATTGAACCTTGAAGTCAGTGATTTGATCGGGGCTGATGTCGATTTCTTCTAACAGATCCAGTTCAAATTTAGTCTCGTTGACTCCAATGCCCGTAAAGTCCAAGATATGATTATGATTTCTCAAATAGTTGTGAGCCTCTGGGATATATTTTAAATCATATTTGTTTAGAACATTCTTGATACTAGGAGTATTCTTACTATTCATGGTGAAAATTCCCAAGATAAGCCTTAGACTGTTGTTCCTATTTTCATCAGCTAGTCTTTTCAATATAGCATGTTTGGTGCTACAGGTGCCACATTGTTCTTCAAACAAAACCAACTTATTATCCTTGTTTTGATTTCGTCTATAATCGAGATCACTTACCCATTTACTGGCTTGTTGGAATGTATTTATACCAATAGCTATAAATGATTCAGAGACCGCTCCTGATTTGCTTTCAATTTCAAAATCTAAAGGCTTGAAAAATAGTCTTCTGGAAAAAAAGTTCGTTCGACGATTGTCGAGAATTGGCTCTCCAGATTTTTTGTTTAAGAAGTATCGGATATTTTGAATTAAAAATCTTGGATGAAAGTTGGGACCGAATTTGTCGTGACTTCTGAAAGTATTGAATATTTCCAATGCTGTTCTGGTCGAGTCAAAATAATCGATTGCAATTAATTCCCTAAAGAAAAGTTGTACATTTTCGTAGCTACTTAGAAACAGTGTGGTTTCTAACTCTTCCTCTTTGTCCTCCACGATCATCTCAATAGGATCTGGATCAGCGCCATCATTTTTGATTATAATGATCCGTTTTGTTTTCTTACGGTCAATCTTGATTTCTTCTACTTCGAGTTTGTATAGATCGAAATTGCTTGTCTCTGGATTGCACTCTGTTAAGGATAGGACTTTAGCGAGATGAACACTATCCTCTGGGTCAATCAAAGTCGATTTAAAGGGATTTTCTGCGTCTCTGATGAAAAAATCGTGCTTTCCCAAAAGAAATGAACACTCAAAAACTGAAATTCCTTTTTCCTTTCTTGCCTTGTGAAACAATAAAACTTTATCAAATGAAATGGCAGGAAAAGTAGTATTCTGAATTTTTCTTTTTCTCGAGGTCATAATCTACATCAAATATACGGTTTTTCTAAGGTCTTTTAAATAGTGCTTCTTCTTCGCTTTTTCTAATTAAAATTTCTTTCTTAATCGCTTGATCTATAATTGAGGTGAAATCTTTTGCTTCCCAATTTTTCTCTGCTTTACTGCCGCAATATTGCGCAATTTCTTTTGACGTATGCCAATCATCGAAAAAAGTATCACTTTCTTCCACTAACAACAAATAAAGAGTTCCCGTCTGGCCTAATTCCTTAGGATCTATTTTGACTATGATTTTTTCGACCATCCTCTCTTCAAAATCTATTGGAGGATAGAAATCATTTAAAGTATAAGTAACATTGTATCCGAGTTCAAATGATTTGGTGGTGAAAGCCAAAGCGAGTTTATTTAGATGTTGATCATGATATCTCGCCGAATTAGAATTACTTTCAATTGCTCCCAATATGTTCCCATCAGGATCTAATCCGAGTATCTTCTGAATGTCCCTTGTATTAATACCTAAATGTGTCCTGATTTTACGGATGATGTTTATTATGTATAGCGAAATAGAACTAATTAATATGACTTTCTTCATTAGGCAATGATCGTCTATTAGTCATTTATAAAATGTATTAGTAAAAATTTGTATTTATTTAAATATTTGATTATATTTGTGTTGAATCTTAATTTTTTATTAAGTTTAGGTATTAGACTAGAAGAGTCTCGACTGTGAATTCCGACATTTCAATTGGACGAGGCGATAGGTTTAATGCCCATTACGATATTTTATATATATTTGATATATGCTATAGCGTGTGGGCCCTATCGTTACCGTTCCAAAGCCGTCGGAAGCTGACAGTACGGTTGGTAGTGGCCTGCTATAGTGCACTAAACCCAAGAGACTCATAAATTATAAAATCAATTTATGAGTATGAACAAAAAACAACAATCAAAAAACATCATCACTGCCCCCGAGTAGCTCGGCTGGTGTGGCCAAATAGGATTTGGATTCTCTTTGCCATGGATCGCGTATCGCCAATATTATACACCTTGTGCCCCCTCATTCAAACGCGCTCTGGCTCCCAGAATGAATTAATTATTACTAATGTGAACTGAGTGACATCAGGCTCCCAATAAAAAACTGATTGCGATCGGAGAGGGGATGCTATGTGCTTTCGGTTACGATTGACTTACTGAAAAATGAACAGGATTTTAGCGCTACAATTTGCTTTTGACCAGATGATTTATGATGTCCATAAGGTCGATTATGACCCTATAAAGGAGATTGAGGCATTCTGGAATCACTATGCGTTAGAGACTGTATCTGCTAATATACTACAGCTATTGAGCACGTATCTTGATGGTGGCGCAGGAGAGAATAGGCTCCTGAAAGATGAGGAAATGCAGGAATTTGCAACTGCATTGTATCGCGTATTGATCGCCTACAATGTCGCCAATTATCGCTATATAGACCTGCGTAAAATGCAGCTGTCAGCAGAAGATAAAGAGCGCATCGGAAAAGAAATGGAGTTGAGCAAAAAAGTCGTGGAATTTTTCAGCCGGTTATCGAAGTAACTACTAACCAACTAAATGATGAATACCCTGAAATTTTTAGCCTTTTTAAGGGGCTATATAACTTATATATTTCAAGTACCTGTGAAGCACTACTTAAGCACAGATATAGTACTATTTACGCAATTATTGCGTAAGAAAATTGGACAAGGAAAAACGTACTTTAAAGGTAGTTCGACCTTGCTAAAAAAGCGCTGTAAAATTAGCGCTCAGAATCTTCTAGAAAAAGCAGATTCTTCGGGCATCCTTCGGGTTTTGTTTGAGGATCGTTCGACACTGCGTCGTACCAGCGTCGACTCTTCTTCGGGAACGCTTCGACTGCTGTTCGAGTACGCTTCGGGTAGGAGTCGAAGCGTACTCGAAGCCCTGCCGAAGCCGAGCCGAAGAAGTGCCAAGCCTGTCTCGACCATGTCCCGAAGAAGTCTCGAAGCCGAGCCAACGGTCAGTCGACGAGCCGGAGAGGCATCGTCTTGTTTGGGCTTTTGCCTGATCAACTTCGCCCCAACTTCGGCCTTTCATGCAGTCGGCCTTGAGTTTTCATCGGGATCTCATCGGGCTACATCGATCAAAACCCAATGCCGACCCGATGAAAATCCGATGAAATGTAAAAATTCGGCAGGAATTGCTCAAAAGATGGTCGACTATAGCTTGGCACAAGAAACACACAAGCTTGACTATAGCGCGACCCTAGGTTCACCCTTGCTAAGCCCTTGTTATACACAAGGACAACTAAACAATTGCACAAGACCCACACAACAAAAGCAAGCTTTTCAGCAGGTGGGAGATGCTAGATTGACTTATGGAGTGGAATCTGAACAATCTGTTTTAAGGTATTTTAAGTCGATCTGTAAGGCTTTGGTATTTCGAATCAATACTTTGCTTGGATTGATAGGTTCAGTTGTTCAGCGGGCTTTAAAATGTCTTTTATTCGATGCGGATTATAAGCGTGCCTATCGCATGGTATTGACATGCTTGTTTTTATGTTTAGTTTCTATGTTTAGTTTATCGGCTCAGACGCCCCGCAAGGATAGCGGGGCGGATGGGCTCTCCCATCTTGTTGGTTTAAAGCCGGGTGATAAGATACCTGAGGTTGTATGGAACCAGTCGCTCGAATTGAATTATTTCAATGGGAAGAAAAAAACAATCAAGTTCTCTGATCTGAAAGGGAAGCTGATCTTACTCGATTTTTGGGCAACCACCTGTCCGAGCTGTATCGAAAATATTCCACACATGGAGGGAATCCAAAAGCGGTACCCAAAAGAACTAACAGTAGTATTGGTAAATAGCAAAAGAAACAAGGATACACCCCGCCGGATTAAGCTTGTATTGGATCGATACAAGGAAAAGTACAATTTTGAAATCAAACTGTTGACCTTATTGGATGATACGATACTAACAAACCTTTTCCCCCACAATACCATACCCAATATTACCTGGATCAATCAGGAAGGTACTTTTTTAGGAAATACATTGCCGGATGAAGTCAGCATAAAAAATATCGAAGCTATTCTCCATAATAAAAATGCCGATTTACAGCTGAGCGGTGAATTTCGGAATAAGGATAACAGAATGGCAACACCACCGATCTTTGATACAACAGGTGTTAAATTCCTGTCCGCTATAACTGGCTATTTACCCGACTATCTACCAACTTATCCGAACGTCGCCTATAAGAATGATAAGTCCAACTATCAAATGGTTAATGCGGCCTTCAATTTTATGCTAAGAATTGCTTTTAAAAATGAATTGAAAGGTTTTGAAAGTACCGACTATGTGTTTGAAGAGGGGTTAAAGTATAAGATCCAACAAATGATACTGGGCGGTTCGCTCCGCCAGTACAAATACAGCTATCAGCTCTTTGTAGCAGATACAATCTCGCCCGGCAGGGCTGAGCGCTATTTTCAGCAAGCTTTTAAAGATTACTTCCACCTCACTATAGAGAGGAAAAGAGGCCCGGTATCCTGTTACAAAATCGAAATTTTGGACAATATTTCGGATTTGAAATCCAAAGGCGGTATGCATTTGGTCAATGTAAAACCCGAGGAAGGTCCAATTTCCTTTCGGAACTTTCCCTTGATAACCTTGCTCAGCCTATTGCATCACTATGTTGACCTGCCGGTTTCCTATAACAGGAATGCAGACATGCAGATCGACCTCTCTTTTCCAGTGGGTTTTGAAAGGATGCCTGTGGAAGAGAAGCTGAGTTTTTTGGCCAGTAAGGGCATCCGTCTAACCCTGCAGCAGCAGGAAAAGGAATATCCCTATATCAGCCGTATCCATTAATCCTTAAGATCTATTATTATGAAAATATGCTATTTAATAACCCTTATACTCTGTTGTCCTTTTTTATGCTACGGTCAGCAAGATAACTTGCTGATCTCAGGTCAGGTCTATTCGGGTGAAAATAAACAGGCGCTCGGGGGAGTAACTGTCCGGCTGATGGGAAAGGGTACGCTGAGTCGCAGCAGCTCGGATGGAAAATTTACGATAAGGGTGCAGAGTTTGAAAGATTCACTGGTATTCTCCAGTGTGGGGTTTATCGAGAAAAAGTTGGCGGTAAGCTTCTTTGATCGTGAAAGACCTCTGTTTTTGGACAGGCAGGTTAACTACCTGCAAGAGGCGCTGGTCAGTACGGGTTACCAGACCGTAAAAGCGCGCGATATCACAGGGGCTGTCGAAGTTGTTTCCAGTGAATTGCTGGGTCAGCAGACGGGGTTAAATGTGCTCCAGCGCCTGAACAACGTAACCGCTGGCATACGTTTTGATAACCAGCCGATCAATAACCCCGACCTGCAGAAACTGAATTTTTCAGTCCGGGGCCTGAGTACAATAAATGGAAATCTTGATCCACTGGTCGTCCTGGATGGCTTTATCTATGAAGGGGCCATCGGCAATATAGACCCAAATAACATTGAATCTGTTTCCATATTGAAAGATGCCGCCGCAAGTGCCATCTGGGGAGCCAGGGCAGGCAATGGGGTGATCGTGATGACTTCCAAAAAAGGGACGCTCAGATCGGCTCAAGCGACGAAGATCTCGTTCAGCAATACATCGGTCATCAAACAGAAGCCTGACCTGAATCAGCTCTACCAGCCATCTTCCCGGGATTTTATCGAAGTAGAACGCATGTTGTTTGACGGTGGCTATTATGATACTTTCCTCAACTATCTACCCTATTATGCGATGACTCCGGTCATCAACCTGCTGGGTGGTAGAAAAAAGGGACTCGTTACGGAGGCCGATTCGGCGCGTACGATTGACTGGCTTGCCGGTCAGGATGGCCGTCGCAATTTTTCTGATAACTTTTACGGTACGGCTTTTTCCAATCAGCTTTCCCTACATATTGGTGGGGGAAGCAACTCAAACGCTTATGGATTGGGCGTAGGCTATACGACATACCGGACAGATCTGGACGCCCGGTCGCGAAAAATAAACCTGCTCCTGTCCAACAGCTATAGACCGGTGGAAAAACTCCAACTGGATCTCACGGTAAATTTTACCCAACAGCTTGACCGCTCCGGAAAACCTGATTTTTCAGCTTTTAACATTGTGGGGAAATCTGTGCCGTATCTTTATTTTAGAGATGAGAAAGGGGAAGAAGTGCCTTTTGAAAGCATGTATAACAAGGCTTACCTCGACCAGCATTATGCAGATGGATACCTGGACTGGGGATACTATCCTTTACAGGATTACAAACAGGACCGGAAGACTAATAATCTGAACGAGTTATTTGCAACAATCAATTTGCGCTATCAGGTGTTTGACTTTTTGAGTGCCAATGTTGGCTTTCAATGGCAGAATCAGCGTGCGGAGAATGAAAGGCTACATGAAAAGGATAGTTATTTTACGCGCTTAAAAATCAATCAGTTTATGACTGTTGATCCGGTAAGCGGGCAGCGCAAGTATAATGTACCCATGGGCGCTATCCGTGCGCTGGACCAGCAGCAGGGCAGGTCGTACACAGCAAGGACACAGCTGGATTTTAACAAAACCTTTGGCCAGCATCGTCTTCAGGGTATAGTCGGTGCAGAGGCCCGGGAAAATCAGCTGTCGGGAAGTTCAAATATCGCGTATGGCTATAATGAAGTGCCGCTCACTTCAGTGCCTGTGGATTACCTGACAACGTTCCCCACGGTACCTGACAATCTATATCTAAATATCGTCGGTGCCCCGATGTTTACAAAAACGACAAATCGTTTTGTTTCCATATACAGCAACTGGACTGACCTGTACCGTGATAAATACGGCCTGTCTGCAAGCATTAGAAAAGATGGCGCCAATATCTTTGGGGCAACCACCAATGACAAATGGTCGCCCCTATGGTCCGTGGGTGCTTCCTGGCAAATAAACCGTGAGGAGTTTTTTAAAATGAAGTGGGTAGACCAGCTCAAGCTAAGGGTTACGTACGGGTATAGTGGCAATGTCGATCTCCGCAAGACTCCGGAGCCCATTGCCGGAAGTGGGACAGATCCATATACCCTGTATCCCATGTTGGGGATTTCAAACCTGAATGATCCATCACTGCGCTGGGAGAAAGTAGGAATGCTAAACTTTGGTGCCGATTTCTCCGTATTAAAAGGCCGTTTATCGGGGTCGGTCGATCATTACCGGAAATATGGAAAAGACCTTTACGGCCAGACTGCATACGATTACACGACATGGGGAAATAGCGGAACGGTCGTCAAGAATATGGCTGAGATGCAGGGCAGCGGCTGGGATATCAAACTGAATTCGATCAATACGGCCGGCCCATTCAGGTGGAGCAGTAATCTTTTGTTGGGCATCAATAAAAATAAGACGACTGCTTACTACAGCAATCTGAATGAAGGCCTGGTGTATTTTCTGGCTGATGGCAACCGGATCAATCCCGTAGTTGGCCTTCCGCTGAATGCCCTTGCGGCGTACACCTGGATGGGGCTGAATAATCAGGGGATGCCACAGGGATTGTTGAATGGCCAGGCAAGTTCAGATTATACCGCCATATTTAGATCGGCTTCGATGAACCCAATGGGCAACGAGACGATCACCTATATCGGACCCGCCAAACCGACCTCTTTTGGGAATCTGATCAATACCTTTTCGTACCGTGATTTTGATCTTTCGGTCAATGTGAGCTATAAAGGTGGTTATTATTTTAATAAGCCAACGACCAGTTACTATAACCTGTTTCAGTCCGGGATAGCCTATCCTGATTTTGAGCAGCGCTGGTTAAAGCCGGGCGATGAAAAGGTGACCAATGTTCCGGCCATGAATTACCCGGTATCGACCGATGCGGATGCATTTTATGCACGGGCAAGTATCAATGTACTGAAGGGAGACCACCTGCGGCTGGAATACATCAATCTCAGCTGGAGAAAGCGGTATAAACTACGCGCAAAGGAACTGAATCTGCGTCTGTTTGCTAATGCGAGCAATCTGGGGATGATATGGCGTGCCAATAAAGAAAAGATTGATCCTGAATTTGCCTATAGACTTCGTCCGTCAAAGCAGTTTTCACTGGGAATACAACTGGAATATTAGATAGAAATAAAATGAAACCATCATGATTTTTCAAACCACACAGTGGGACGAATAAATCTGATAGCTTCATCATCGTTAAAAAACAAATTATATACAGATGAAAAAGATAAATAAAGGCCTGTTAATCATACTGGGTATCATTGGCATACTCATGCTGCACGGTTCCTGTAACAAATATCTGGATGTACAATCAAACGATGGATTGGTGATCCCCAAAAACCTGGAAGACCTGCAAAAATTATTGGATAATAGCTCAAAGATGAATCGGGGGATAGGCTCCATGGGGGAGATCTCCGCAGATGATTATTTTTTGGAACCATCGGTTTTAGCTATGCAGACGGATATGGACCGGTTAAATTATACATGGCGGAATAATCTGTATAATTTTAGCAACGACTGGTCGGCGGGCTATGGACCTGTTTATATCTGTAATCTGGTATTGGAACGTTTGAACAAGATCCAGCGGACAGCGCTGAATGCGGGAGACTACGATCGGATCAAAGGCACAGCGCTCTTTGGGAAATCCAATCAGTACCTTTCCTTACTGTGGAATTATGCGAAGGCTTATCAAAGTACAACAGCTGCGTCAGATCTGGGCATTGTGCTGCGTGGCTCCTCGGATATGAACGAAAAGTCAAAACGTTCTTCGGTATTGGCATGTTATAATACACTCATCAAGGATCTGCGCAATGCTGCGGAATTTTTACCGCAAACGGGTACGCATGTCATGCGTCCATCAAAAGCCGCTGCTTATGGTTTATTGGGCCGGGCTTACCTATCCATGGCGAAATATGATTCGGCTTATTATTATGCGGATAAAATGCTCCAGATCAATGATGACCTGATGGATTTTAATAAACCTGCTGAGGTCAATCTGACGGGCACAAATCCCTTTTTGCGCTACAATAAGGAGATCGTTGCGTATTATGAACAGACTTCCAATGGAACACCGTTGATCCGGATAGCACAGATGGATACCGTATTGTACCGTTCTTTTGATGCGGATGATCTGAGAAAACAGGCTTATTTTAAATCGGGAGTGAACGGTTATAAGGCTTTTAAGGGAAATTATGCCGTGGCATCCAATGCATGGGAAACGGTATCCCCATTTGGAGGTATTGCGATAGATGAAATGTATCTCATCCGTGCGGAATGTCTGGCGCGTGCAGGCAAGCTGGCGGAAGCACAGGCCGATCTCAATAGGCTATTAGCTACACGATATAAAGCCGGAACTTTTGAGCCTTATCAGTTGACCATCAAAAAGGATGTACTCGATCTGATATTAAGGGAGCGACGAAAAGAGCTGATCTTTAGGGGCCTGCGATGGATAGATATCAAGAGGTTGAATCTCGAAGGAGCAAATATTGTTCAAAGGCGGTTTCTGGACGGGAAGGAATATATTCTACAGCCTAACGCAAACCGTTATGCGCTACCACTGCCTGATGATATCATCCGGGTGACCGGGATGGAACAAAACCCACTTTAATGGAACAACCAAAGCCTCCCATATAGGGAGGCTTTGGTGTTTTGGGGAACTGTTTAATTTCGGTTCACCGGATTGAAAGGAGTCGAACTCGCCCCTCCGGTACGCTCGGGAATATAACCTGAAGCAGCGCCAGCATCACCGGGTGTTGCATCCAATGAAATTTTTGCCGGATCTAAAGCCGATCCGCTCAGGTCGGTGTTGTCAATCGGAAGCGAACAGGCTTTGTTGTCCGTCGGATTACAGCTATGCCCATTTGGCGTAGTCGTCCAGCGTGACTCATCAGCAACCTGAGAGGCATTCAATGGATCTCCGTTGAAATAAACAGTTACAGGAGCTAAACTTTTTCCTGCATAAGCCTCAGCACCTTTGAATGCTGAGAATCCGATAATCATGGCTCCTCCTAATATCATGTAGCCATAATTGTTTAAAAATTTGGTTAGCATGTTGCTACCCTCCTTTCTGTACTGTAGGCCAGTAATTGATCAGTGATAGTGCTGGCCTGCAAACTTTTGGTAAATAATTGCCGGTACGGTCCTGCGTACCGGTCGTATGTGGATGCCAGCAAGCCTTTTGAATTGCCGCTGACAGTGTTGGGCGCTTGATCGTCGTAAATGCTGTCCGGTGTGTACCACTTGTCATTTGTCCGCTTGAAGTGTGTGCTTTCGTATGTAATTGCTCCTATTGCTAGAAAGCCTATCAGGAATAGTGCTATGTTTGTTTTACCCGTTAATGTACGCTCTTGGTCTTTGACAGCAGTGCGGTGCAATGCCCACCCAGTTATGGAAAGGCCAAGAACTGTGATATTTATCAATAGATGCGCGGGCCAGGAGATATGGCTGAGAAAGCTGGTACACATACAGGGTTTCTGTGCATAGACATCCAATACCCCCAGACCGATATAGATCGTAAAAACGATAATTAATACGTTAGAAGCTCTCCATCCCAGGGAGCGTAGTCTCGCTGGTGGCAAAGCTAGTAATACTCCTATACCGATTTCCATGAGCGGAAGTAGCCAAAAGAGTATCGGAGCCAGAAAACTGATAACAGGCTGTTGCTCCAGGGCGATCCGAAAGGCTCCCAGTTGCCAGATCTTATCCATGCCGACATAGATCCAAAAAAGGATCATTACCGCCCGAAGGATTTTATATATCATGCTAGTTGTTTTATTTGCTTCCATAGCCTTAATTATTTGTGCCGTGGCATTTATTATTTTTCTCCGCTGTTTTATTATTTTCGGTTGGGGTTTTATTATTTCTTTAAAAACAGGGCGCCGTACCTGTCCCCTCCATCTGGTACAGCGGCCCGCCTGAGCGTCAGCTTCTACTTTCTCGTACGCTGTAAAACAAAGGTAGTATGGAAAACAGGCCGGCGCAGGTGTAACGAAATGGTTGATTTGGAAAAATTACCTGTCTCTATATGGTTTAAACAAAGACTGGGATGTAGTGAAGGGGTAATATGTGGTAAAAAATTAGGGAGCGGATTCTTGGTAAAACAGTCGATTTGGGTGTAGCTATGGCTGTTTTTGATCGGTAGAATAAACTTGCTGAGGGGGTGTAGCGATGGCATACCCCCTGTTTTTAAAAATTTCTGTATTTTACTTACTTTAATTCCGGGAACTGTCTATTCAGTTCGGCGAGCATCGTATTCAATACTTTACGGATACGGAGAGCAGTATGAAACTCGGTGCTTTTGTCCATCCTGGTCAGGCTATGGGCAGAAAGTAAGGTCCCTTCCCGTGTTTTGACAAGCCTGGAAAACACCTCCGCAACTTCTTTTTTCTCCGACGACCACATAATATTCGCCTTAACAGATATATGCATCCAAAGTTTGAGCTCTTTGCCATTGAAATTGCTCTGAATAAACTGTTGGGGATAATTCTGCATTGTTTCAGACGGGGAGATATTTTCATCCTCCATGTACTCGCGCATCAACTTCAGCAGGCTCCTACGGTTGCTATCATACGCGAAGTCCGGGATACAGGAGAAGTGTTTTGGAAAGCGTGACAGGGCATCCATAAATGAAGGGTCTGAAGTGTACAGTTCTTTCCATCGGTTGAAAAATCCCATATGGTTAAAATTCAGGTTGACCATCAGAACCAAAAAACGATAATGCCAGTTTTTACCCTGGCGTTTGTCGTCGGCCAATTGGCGCAGTGATTCGACCATTTTGGGCAGGTAATCCTGATGCCTGTATTGAATATAGGGAATCTTACCGTTTTCAAATAGGCTGTCCATAGCTGAGAGGATTTCACCAAGATAGACCTGTGGTATGTTTTTTTGAGCGAGTTTATCAAGGATAGAGGGCATATTTACATATACATATTCATGCAGCCTGAGGTAATAATGCTCCGGCAGCGGCGTACAGGGATCAATATCTTTTTTAAATAGATGTTCGATTCGCCCAAGTAATTCTTCCAGGGCAAATAGTGCTGTAGCATTTTCAATTTTACACTCTTTACAGAAGTTATTCAGTAAAGAGTGCAGCCGCAATAATTGCGTGTGGTATAGCCGTATGGCCTGACGGGCATTATCAACTTTGATAATCTCCCGGTGCGCCTGCAACGCAAGCGCAAAATTGTTATTGCAGACCTCTGTGATTTCACACAAATACGCTGGGATATCCTCGTTATCCAGATGGACTATGGCTTCTATGAGCATTGTCAGCTTTTGTAAACTTACGATCATCTGTACCTCCTTTTGATATCTTTATGATACCAGGGCCAGCCATAGACCCCGGGATGCAGATGGAGATTGAGCTTATCGCCTTCTTTCGCATTTTCATACAGTTTAGGGTGTACGTCCATCGGCATCTGATACTGCCGTCCTTCATAGGTAAAGGAAAGCAAGAGCTCATGAATATCACAGCACACTGGACATTTCTGAACGACTACGGCCGTAATCTGCACATTCTTGGCGTCCGGTGTATGCTGGCAGTTGCCAAGGATCAGCAGCATGCGCATATACCAGATACAGGCAATGATCATAATCGGAAATTGGATGCCATATAGTTTGATCAGGCCTATCTTCTTCCAAAAAAATAGATGTGCCAATACACAGATGACGAATGCTATTGGGATCCCCTTTTTCAAGGCTGTCCAAGACGGCTGGGAACTGATCAATAATTGATAAGGGAGCCGGTCAAATAGCGCAATGCTGCTGATCAGGACGCAGACAAAAAAAACAGAGAAAAGCTGCATCACACGCTCCTGATTACGGATCTCTAAAAAAGGAATCAGCACGACCAGGATACCGATGCTGTATACGTGCTGGGATGGTGTCGAGGCCATAAAAAGTCCATATAAAGTGACCAGCATAGCTATCGCAGTAAATATGTAATTGCGGCTGAATGGGAAAGGTATTTTCTTTATCGTCCTCATGATCCAGGGGTTTATAATCAGTGAACTATTACTTTTCAAAAATACCCATAACGACAGGGAATTTTTGCTGAATACCGCCTTAATTTCAACGAAGACCGATTTTTTACAGCGAAGGCTGATTTCGGAACAACGAAGAATGCATTTCAAACAATAAAGCTTTAAATTTTCGTCCAGTAGGGTAATTATTTAGATGAAATAGCGACATAAAAGAGGTGATTTTGGCGCTGGAAACGTTGTTTAAAAAATAATTGGCTAAATTTATATAACAAAAATTTATTCATAAAGGTAAAATTTTAACAGGAGCTCTTCAGCAGATATCTAGCCATATATGCCCAGATGAGCCATTGTATGTAGAAAAGTAATTTAATTTAATAACGTTGACGCTACCTGAAGGAGGAAGAAGCAAACAAACTTGACGCGCATGTATGTTTGGATAGCGTTTGTTAAAATATGATCGGAGTATATGAAAAGCATAGAGCAGGACAAATATCAAGATACGGAGGTATTGGCTGTAAATTATCCGGATGTGATCTGGCTATTGATCGCGTCTTGCGCCTTCGGCGGTGTTTGCTGGTATCTGGGCTATCAGGGGGCTTTAGCGGACTGGCTTACAGACTGGCCGATCATCACAAGCTATCTATTTTTTGCATTGATGGCGGCTATTACTTTCCTGTATATACGTTTGGTCATTGCGCTCCTGGACAAAAAGCAGAATTGGTTATACGTTCCGCAGAAACGTATAGGTACACAGTTCTTTTTTTGCTGTGTATTGCCCACAATTTTTTTGTTCTGGATTATCGGTCCCGATACACTGGCTAAGGATGAATGGCTGTTATTTCCTTTAATGGTCATATTTAGTGGTATTCTGGTCTTGAATATGTGCTACACGGTGTATTTCTATGTGGCTATTCATCAAAAGCAAAAAAAGCAAATTGTTGAACTTAAGGAAGTAAACCATCAGCAGCAGTTAAAAATTAAGGATCTGGAGAAGCAGGTTAATCTGTTTTCCCCTGATCTGAAAGAGGTGAAGGAAGTTCTGGAAACGGAGTCTAGTGATAAAGATATTGATTCCATGGAGGAAATCGACCTGCCGCTAATAAAAGCGATAGATCCGGAGCAGGAGGTATTCCTGCTCAATAATAAGATCCTTTCCCAAAAGATACTGTACAAAGATTTAGGGATTTTTACGTTTAAAAATAGTATGGTCAGTCTTTATCTGAAAAACGCGATGGACGAAAGTCTGACCTGTGGCGAACAGCGCAGCCTAAAGGAAGTTGTAAATAGCACTCGGGGTTTTGTACAGAAGATAGACAGGGATAAGGCGATACCGCTGGATATGATCAGGGCTTGCTACGGGTTGAAGCGTGGCCGGTTGCGCATTGTACTTAAAATACCGTTTGAAGGCCGGTATGATTTTGAGGTGTCTGATAAGATTGCCAGGCATATCCGGGAATGGGTCATGTTGCAGGTGCCCATAGAAAAGGAGTAATACAATAATAGATAAACTTTAAAAGATAGATTATGGAAAAAGCAAAGGTAAATAGCTGGAAATGCCGTGCTACTGGTAAAATTGGATTTCTTTCTTTAATCGAAGCACAATGGATAATGCTTAATTTTAAGTTCAAATCACGCGTTCGGAACAAACTGGATGGCAAACGGATCAAACACCGGATGGGTAAGGACGCTTGTAAAAGGGCTTATTATTGTAAGTTTTGTAGGGGCTACCATATCACCAAATGGGATAAAGGACACTTTAGCAACTACAAGACTAAGGCTGAATCTTGGAAGATACCCAGTGTGTTAGGAAACTGGAATTATTCGATTGAATAATCTGGCTAGCCTATTGTCCATTCCCGAAAAAGGTGTACAAAAGGTCTAATACAGTTCTTACTTTACACTGGGGATAGAAGGAGCATCAAGCGTAAATGAAGCGCCAATAAAGCGTTACCTAAGCGTAGAGAGTGCGTAGTAAGTGCGTTAATAGCGTACTTCCAGCGCACTTACTACGCACTTAGCCCATTGCAAGATGGTACATAACGCGATTATACCTATGGAATGTATTTTGATCGTTTTATCTACGCCTGGTGCATACTTGATAGTTGGTTTCAGTCCGGCCTCCCCCTGATCTGTTGGGATCGGTAAGAGCAGGTATATTAGCTGTCTATCCGTTACCTTATAGGATTTTCAGCCTGTCCATAAAAGATGAATTACCAGAAGGACCCTTGCCCGGTTGCCAGCGTTGGTAGACTGGCCCGGAATTATGGTCTTATAGCAAACGTCAAGTCGTCCACAATAAAACATTTATTGAACAAAATTTAAACAGGTGCTAAATATATCTCCAAAAAAAGTTCCTGATAAGATCTAGTAGCTCCAGCAGCGACATGGTTGATAAAGTGAACAGTTTTCCCGAAAAACTGACTGTATAAGCAGATATACCTGTACAGGTTATTTATAGACCAGATCAATATTCCAATTATCTTTTGGATTGGGATTTTATTGGAGGTATAAGAAAAGAAGCAATGTTCGTCACATTGCTTCCAGTACGATTTATGCGATATTTCTATCTCTATGACCCGTTCTTAAAAAGGTAAAAGACTGAGGAGCGCATACCTCTGCCACTTTAGCCGTTTTGGTTGGCGCAGGTTTATTCTCGATCTTTCTTTCCAGTCTGTCCATGTCCACCGCAACCCTATTGTCCAATAACTTCGCATAATGCTGCGTAGTTTTGATATCCGTATGTCCAAGCATTTTTGAAACTGTTTCAATAGGAACACTATTGGCAAGCGTCACAGACGTGGCGAAGGTATGGCGTGACTTGTGAAAGGTCAACTCTTTTGTGATCTCGCACAGATCAGCGATTTCCTTTAGATAACTGTTCATTTTCTGATTACTCAGCACAGGAAGTACCATATCCTTTGTCACACATGGTGGATAATCACGATAACGTTCAATGATCTCAAGTGCCTTGAGAAGCAGTGGAATATTCGATGAGGTTTCGGTTTTCTCCCTACTGGTAAATATCCAGAGTTTTCCGTCCACACCCTCGGCAATATCGGTCCATTTTAGTTTCTTCACATCCGCATAGGAAAGTCCTGTGTAGCAACAAAAGACAAAGATATCACGCACATGCGCTAATCTTGGTATCTTGAACAACTTTTCCTCTATCCTCCTTAGTTCTGCATCCGTCAGAAACTCCTTCTCTTTCGCCTTCGCCTTAATCTTATAAAAAGCAAATGGATCGTCCGTTATCCATCTATGCGAAATACAGATCTTGATGATCTTACGAAGATGTTTCATGTATTTTGCTGCCGACACAGCTGAACAGCCCATTGTTGCTCGCAGAAAGAATTCGTACCCTGTGACAAAAGCATGGTCAATCTTTCTCGTGTCAATATCCTGCGACCTGTATTCTTTCTCAAGGTATCCACAAATATGTAATAAAGAGGTCTTATACCCTTTGAGCGTATTGGGCTTGAATCCATTGCCCAAAAGTGCTTCCATCTGCATATTATGCTCCCTGAACACATCCAAGAAATTTTTACGTTTGATATCCTTTCCCTGATACTTAAGTTTGATCGATTCCGCTGTGATTTCCTCTGCGGCAGCCGTCATAGCGGTATGGATCGTACTTATTTTAGTTACGAGGGTATCAAGATAGCTGTTCAGCGTCTTTACAGCTTCAGTCGTGCCTTTCACCCGGTTGGCTTTGGAGTTCCATTTTGGCGGATCACATTCCCGTCCAGTGGAGACTTCTTTTTGGACACCATCTACGGTAATCCGCATGTAGATCGGCTTGGGACCACTAACGTAATTTTTTGGTTTCTTCAAGTAGAAGAGCAAGGAATAATTTGTACTCATGACAACATCATTTAAGTGAAAGAAACCCTTTCCCGACTTTCGGGAAAGGCTCTGCATCGCCATTGAAAAAACAATGAAAGCAGATGCAAATGTAGCCTTGCAACTAAAACGGATCAAGATGTTTAATTTTCAAACAACTTGATTATAAGAATGTTAAATACATCTCAGTGAGTAAGCAAATGAGCGAAAATGACTCACTGAATGACTCACTTTTTTCTTGGGAATTCGTGTAAGTTTTGTAGATACTGAAAAACAAAAAAGCCTGCAAATGTTTAATTTGCAGGCTTTTTTATGTTTTGACTTTTAGATGTGTAGCCCGTAGGGGAATCGAACCCCTGTTTCAAGAATGAAAATCTTGCGTCCTAACCCCTAGACGAACGGGCCTTTTAATGCAACTCCAATAACATTGTTGTTTTTGGAGTTGCAAATATAGACCTTAAAATCAGTATTCCAAAAATAATTTTAAATATTTTTTAAATAAGGTCGAAACCGATATCTCTTCTGAAGTATTTACCTTCAAAATATATCCTTCCGGCATCTGCAGTTGCCTGCTGAAGGGCTTCGAACAGCGAATCTTGCAATGTGGTAACAGCAATTACACGTCCACCTGCAGTAACAATCTTACCATCTACTTCTTTCGTACCTGCTTGAAATACGATGGATTCTTTGACATTTTCAATATTGGCGATCTCTTTTCCCGACTCATAATCTCCAGGATAACCTCCCGCAACCAACATGACAGTTACGGCAGTTTTAGGAGATACCGTATAGGAACGTTGCTCCAGATTACCCTGTGCAACACCTTCCAGCAAATCTAACAGATCCGATTCAATACGCGGCAATACAGATTCAGTCTCTGGATCTCCCATACGAACATTATACTCGATGACATAAGGCTCTCCTTCCACATTCATCAAACCGATGAAAATAAATCCTTTATATGGAATGCCATCTTTTTTAAGTCCTTCAACTGTTGGTCTGATAATACGCTCTTCTACTTTATTTAAAAATGTCTCATCTGCAAAAGGAACCGGAGATATCGATCCCATACCACCCGTGTTTAGGCCTGTATCCCCCTCTCCAATACGTTTGTAATCTTTTGCAGAAGGAAGCACTTTATATGAATTCCCATCTGTCAAAACAAAAACAGACAATTCAATTCCTTTTAAGAATTCTTCAACAACCACAACTCGGCTAGCTTCTCCAAACTTTGAATCTGCGATCATCGCCTTTAACTCTGCTTTAGCATCTTCCAGCGTCTCACAGATCAACACTCCTTTGCCTGCAGCTAAACCATCGGCCTTAAGCACAATCGGCAATTTTTGCGTTTCAAGGTAAGCCAATCCATCTTCCAACGATGTTGCATCAAACGATCTTGAAGCAGCCGTAGGTACGCCATGGCGATCCATAAATTGCTTTGAAAAATCTTTTGAGCCCTCCAATTGAGCCCCCTCCTGTTGCGGCCCTATTACCGGGATATCTTTTAAATCTTCCCGATTTAAAAAATAATCATGAATACCTTTTACCAAAGGCTCTTCGGGACCGACGAGCACCATTTGCACGTTATTCTCCAAAACGAAGGAAGCAATAGCAGCAAAGTCAGTAACTTTAATATTTACATTCTGACCATACGCACCTGTTCCAGCATTTCCTGGAGCAATAAACAATTGATCTAAACGTGGACTTTTCGACAACTTATAGGCGAAGGCAGATTCACGACCTCCTGAACCGATTATTAGGATATTCATAACACAAAGATATTTTTTTTATGCTAATTTTAAGGTATCAGATCGTTTAAAATGAGACTAATATTTTGATTTATAAATTGATTAAAGGAAAAATATTTTCTAATTTTCATAAAACATTAGTCATATGTACGCTAAATTACTGCTGTTAGTAAACTGCCTGTTATTCGCTTTGCTGGCGTCGGCCCAGATCGATCAGACCTTGCAGAAACTGGATACTTACCATGAACGGCACATCAAGGAAAAGATTTATCTCCATTTGGACAAAAATGATTATTCGGCTGGCGAAACTATGTGGTTTAAACTTTACTGTACCACCGCCCCTTTTAATTATTTGAGCAACATCAGTAAAATTGCTAATGTAGAATTGATTTCTCCCACCAATAAGATCATTAAGAGTATCAAAATTCCTATTACACTCGGTCTAAGTATAGGCGACTTCAATCTGCCGGACACTTTGGAAGAAGGCTCCTACCGCGTTAGATCATTTACCCGATGGATGCAAAATGACTCTGTAGCCAATTTCTATGAACGCGTCGTCCCCATTACAAATGGTCGATCTGATCATATCATAACGAAAAGTGAACTGGTCAAAAACGGAACAGAAAACATGTTCCAGATTAATCTGAAAACCATTCAGGGAGCCCCGCTGATTAATAACAACATCAGTTATACCCTACAACCGAACAACAATAAAGAGAAATCCGGCCGACTGAAATCAAACGATAATGGAACAATAGCGCTGGAATTGAAAGATGATTTTAAAGGCGGGACACTGTCTTTACAATTTCTTTCGCTGGATAAAAGACGTATTCTAAAAAGTTTTGTCATCCCGGATCCAAACAACCAAAATAGCATCCAAATTTTCCCCGAAAGTGGCGAACTAGTCAACAACATATTATCCAAAACTGGGTTCAAAATCCTTAGCCCTAATGGTTTAGGAAAAAAAGCAAAAATAAAAGTTGTGGAGGAAAATCAAACAACAGTTGCCGATTTTGAAACCAATGCACTGGGAATGGGAAGTATCCCGCTCGTCTTACAGACAGGAAAAAAATACGTCGCTACAGCCCTCTTCGAAGATGGATCGTCAACAAGTGCGTCATTACCGCCTGTACAGAATTCCGGATATGTTCTAACCGTAAATTCGGTACTAAAGGATAAGATTGCAGCGCAACTTTCCGCTACTGCAGACTTGGTCAATGGCAAAGATATTTATCTAATAGCCCAATACAATGGCCTTGTACTTCATGCCGCCAAGCAGAAACTAAACGGAGCGGAGATCCTATTCAATATTCCCAAAAAAAACCTGCCATCCGGAGTTTTACAGTTGTCTATCTTAACAGACCAAATGATTCCTATTGTGGAAAGACTCGTGTTTAACTACAATACGACATCGACTTTACTTCCTGTCTCCGTAGAACTCAACAAACCCAGCTTCTCAACACGCGATAAAGTGATCGCAAATCTTTCCGTTAACTATGAAGATAGTGACACCACGAGGTTTGCCGCGCTTTCTGCATCAGTGGTAAACCTCAGTAAGGTTGATTCTACGACAGACCGTTATTATTCATCTATTGTCTCGGAGCTCCTATTGAAATCTGATCTTCGTGGCTTTATTGAACGTCCCAATTATTACTTTGAGGATTTAACGAACATTAAACTGACAGAGCTGGACAATCTTATGTTGATCCAAGGTTGGCGCAAGTTGGACTGGAAGAATTACATAAGTACATCAACAACTTCGCTCCTTCCTGAAAAAGGACTTACCATCGCTGGGACCATCAAGAAAACGGCCCGAAAGGCTGTGGTTCCAAATGCTAAAGTAACCCTAATACCGACGAGCAATATGTTGCTGAGTGCAGATACGCTGACAGACAATAATGGCCGATTTTCATTTGACGAACTTTTATTTGCAGACAGCGTCAAGTTTATTGTGACAGGTGATGGCCCTAAAGAGAAAAAAAGAGTTGATATTGTTATCGACAACCCGCTTACCCCTCCTCTAAATCCGAGTAAAGATCAACCCTTGTTGGTCAACGACATCAATACCACGCTGCTTACACAACTGAAAAATAGCCAACAATTCCTTGGCGAATTGGAAGCGGCGGGCATAATCCAAAAGAGCATTCGGTTGGAAGAGGTACAGGTCAATAGAGTACGAACAAATAAAGCTGACAAGAACTCCAGAAACCTCAATGGGCCAGGAAATGCCGATCAAGTGATCTCTGCAGACGAATTATCTGGCTGTGCTACATTTGCTCAATGCCTCAATGGACGGCTAAATGGTGTTATTTTTCGAAATGGAATCCCTTACAGCACAAGATCGATGAATAGTCCGATGCAAGTTGTTCTCGATGGAATGTATATTGAACCCGAGCAAATAGATATGATCAATACTGCGGACATTGCGAGTGTTGAAGTCTTGCGTAGCATTGGAAACACGGCAATTTATGGCATGTATGGAGGCAGTGGTGTTATTGTGATTACCAGTAAATCCGGAGATGCAATTGCTTCATCTTATACACCCACAGGCATTGTAACCATCACGCCAAAAGGGTTATATGTACCCCGAACCTTTTTCAAACCCCAATATGATGCAACAATCCAACATAAGCTTACACGCGATCTCCGGACAACAATCGCATGGGAACCAAATCTGATTACACAGAAAGAAGGAAAAACACATTTCGATTTCTTTACTTCTGACGAACCTGGGACTTACAAACTAACCGTTGAGGGAATAAGCATGGATGGAAAAATTGCTCATCTGGAGTATTTAATAGAGGTAAAACCACAATAGCAGCGCAAACAAATCGTTATATTTAAAAACAAGGTTATGCAACATATTAAAACCAAAATAGAAGATCATATTTTAAGTATTTTCCTCGACAGGGGGAAGTCAAATGCCATCGACACTCAGCTATTGAAGGAACTGATAGACACCTTGGAATCTTCCCAGCAAAATGAAGCCATTTATGGTGCACTATTGATTGGCAAGGAAAACTTCTTTAGCGCAGGACTCGATCTAATTACCTTATTCCAATACGATGAAGAACAGATTCAGGAATTCTGGAATTTATTCTTGGAGGCGACATCGCTACTGGCCGCTTTTCCAAAGCCGCTCGTGGCTGCAATATCTGGTCATAGCCCAGCTGGGGGCTGCGTACTGGCACTCTGCTGCGATTATCGCATTATGGCCGAAGGGAATTTTGTGATTGGCCTTAATGAAATTCCAGTCGGACTCATCGTCCCTGAAAGTATATTTCAGCTTTATGCATTTTGGATCGGAAAACGGAATGCGTATCAGAATTTGCTCGAAGGTAAATTGCTCTCTCCTGTAGATGCAAAAACACAGGGGCTTATCGATGACATTGTTCCCGCTAATATACTCTTCAATACCGCAACAAAAAAGATAAAACAGATCACGCAGTTCAACCAAAAGACCTGGCAGACATCCAAATTGAACTTCCGAAAGGAAATAATCCTTAAATTGCGCGAGAATAGAGAAGAGACAATCCAGCGCATCCTCGAACAATGGTGGCTTCCGTCAACGCGCTCTATTCTAAAGTCAATCATTGAAAACTTGACTTCGAAGAAGTAATATTAAACAAAATCATCATGAGAAATCTCTTTTTCTTTATTCTTATTTGTCTCACTGCAAGCACAATCTCCTGCAGAAATAGTAAAAAAGAAGATAAGGCTATAAAAATCGTACAGGATTCAATTCCTGTGGATACCCTACAAAAACCTGACACGACTGAAAAGGAAGTAAAGAAAGAGAACTCCGAAACGCTGGAGGAAGTACTGGAGAAACTTGCCAAGGCATATTCTGAGCAGGACAGTAAAACAATAAATTCCTATATACATCCCAAATTGGGAATTTATATTATTTATCGTCCAGGCGCACTAGACTCTTATGTACACCAAAACAGTTTTAATTTTTCTAAGCCTGTACCAGAGTACCATTCTTATGAAAAGTTAACATACAAGGGTCCATTGAAGTCCGGAAAACTACCTATTTTTGATTGTGGTACGATGAAGTGGGATAAAGCCGGATTCTATTACGATAGAAAATCCCGCCCCAATGAATTATCTCAAACGGCAAAGTTCATGAATGAAATTCTTGACGCCAAAATTAGTAATACTGAATTACAGCGACTAAGAAATATAGAATTCAAAAGTTATAGAGCCATTATGACCTCCAATGAACATGAAGAACCCTTTGTTTTTCATGTGACAAAAGAGGGAGAAAAATGGTATATTACAGCCATAGACCGCGCTTATGCCGGATGTGACGCATAATATGTTGTACATTTTAACCAAACTTAACGATAATGAAAAATTTAGATAAAGACATACAAAGGAAAATCGAAGATTGGTTAACCCCAAGTTATGATGAAGGAACTCGAAAGGCAGTTCAGGATTTAATTGACAATAATGAAGAGACAGAACTTACGGATTCTTTTTACAAGGATCTTGAGTTTGGAACCGGTGGCTTAAGGGGCATTATGGGTGTGGGCTCCAATCGTATGAATAAGTATACGATCGGCAAAGCCACGCAAGGATTAGCCAACTATTTAAAGAAACAATTCCCAGATCAGGAGATTAAAGTAGCGGTATCTTATGATAGCCGCAACAATTCGCAGGCATTTGGCCAGCTGGTTGCCAACGTTTTTGCCGCCAACGGCATCAAGGTACATCTGTTCACCGAATTGCGCCCGACCCCAATGTTGTCGTTTGCCATTCGTCATTTCGGCTGTCAGAGCGGTGTTATGCTAACGGCTTCACACAACCCAAAGGAGTACAATGGTTATAAGGCTTACTGGAACGATGGCTGCCAGCTGACTGCACCTCATGATAAAAATGTAATCGACGAAGTAAACGCAATCAGTTCAGTGAGCGCTATTGAATTTGACGGGAATACGCAAAACATCATTCCTGTTGGGGAAGAAATCGATCAGCGCTATATCAATGCCAATAAAACATTAAGTATTCATCCGGAAGCGGTACTGGCTCAAAAAAACTTGAAAATTGTTTTTTCGCCGATACATGGTACCGGAATTACCATTGTTCCTAAAATGCTAGAAGCCTGGGGATTTGAAAATGTTTCAGTCGTTGCTGAACAGGCCACGCCCGATGGCAACTTTCCAACGGTAATCTATCCAAACCCCGAAGAGGAAGATGCAATGGCCTTAGCAAAGAAAAAAGGGGAAGAAATTGATGCTGAACTTGTATTGGCAACAGATCCCGATGCTGATCGTGTCGGGATTGCCGTAAAAAATAATAAGGGACAATTTCAACTGCTCAATGGTAATCAGATCGGCAGTTTATTGATATACTATGTCCTCAGTGCAAAAAGTGAACTAAAACAACTCGGATCGAATCCATATATTGTAAAAACTATCGTAACTAGTAATTTACAATCCGATATTGCAGATCACTATGGTGTAAAACATTATGAAACACTTACAGGCTTCAAATATATTGGTGAATTGATTACCAACCTAGGTGATTCAGCACAATATCTTGCAGGCGGAGAGGAGAGTTATGGCTATCTAGTAGGCGATCTAGTGCGTGACAAGGACGCTCCAAACGCTTGTGCTTTCCTAGCCGAAATGACCGCCTATTTCAAAACAAAAAGAAAAACAGTTTACGAAGTTCTATTAGATATCTACAAAGAATTTGGCTGTTATCAAGAAAAGCTCATTTCCCTAACTAAAAAAGGAAAGGCTGGTGCCGAAGAAATTCAAGCCATGATGAATGGCTTACGTCATAATCTACCAACCACACTCGGTGGAATAAAAGTCAAAGAAATCAGGGACTATCAGCTTTCCCAAATCACAGATATGAGTACAGGGGAGAGAAGAGCGATCTCATTGCCTAAATCTGATGTATTGCAATTTATAACAGTAGATGGCGATGTGATTTCTGCCAGACCATCGGGAACTGAACCCAAGATTAAATTTTACTGTTCTGTAAAAGAAAGCTTGAAAGATACTGCTGATTATTTCGATGTACAAACTATTTTGGAAGAAAAGGTTGACCGCATGATGAAAGATATTGTAAGCTAATGGAAAAGTGGAAACTATTATCCTCTGAATATATCTGTAAAGAGCCTTGGGCTACACTGCGCAGAGATACCTGTGAGCTTCCGGATGGACGGATCAATGACCATTATTACGTACTGGAGTATCCAGATTGGGTAAATATGATTGGAATTACTGAGCAGAACGAACTTCTGGTCATTAAGCAATACCGCCATGGAGCGGGCATTATTTCATTGGAGATTCCCGCAGGGACAACAGAAGCAGGAGAAGATCCTAAACATGCTGCTGTGCGTGAAATGCTTGAAGAAACAGGCTATCAATTTGATCAGATTGAAGAAATCGCCACGCTTTATGCCAACCCGGCGACAAGTGGCAATATTACCTATACCTATCTGATGACGGGGGGTAAAAAAGTTCAGGAACAGGCATTAGATGAACATGAAGAAATCGATGTTTATCGTATACCGCTTGAAGAAGCAAAAAGCATGTTGCTGGACAACAAATTCAGTCAGGCACTACATGCTAGTGCGCTATTCTATGCTTTCAACAAATTAGGCTTGTTATAAAACAAGCCTAATTTTATTCTGTTTTTTTCATTCATACTTTTAATTTTCACTAGCTTGCTGATTTTTGTACCTTTGCATCATGGCAAGAGAAATTTTTGAAACCAAGCGAAAGGCCCTGAAAATAAATCTAAACCCAGAGATTTATGGAACCTTTGCAGAGATCGGTGCTGGACAGGAAGTCGCACGTAACTTTTTCAACGCAGGAGCAGCATCAGGCACAATTGCTAAAACAATGTCAGCTTACGACATGGCTTTCAGTGATGCAATTTATGGTGAAGAGGCTGATGGTCGATATGTCAGCAGAACACGTTTAAAGAAAATGCTCTCCCATGAATTCAATCTTCTTACCCAACGACTTCATGGCGATAAATACTGCAACAAAAAATTCTTTGCTTTTGCAGATACGGTAACAACCCTCAATTTCACCAAGACAAATGAACCTCACGGCTGGATCGGACTTCGCTTCCAACATGAAGTTGGAGGCCCTACAAATGATATCATTGTCCATGTAAGACTACTAGACAGCGACAACCAATTGCAACAAAAAGTTTTAGGTATAATTGGTGTAAACCTATTATTTGCGGCTTATTATTATACAGACAATGTGCAGACCATGATCGAATCATTGGTCGATAACCTTTCTGTTGGTTCCGTTGAGATTGACCTGGTTAAATTAAACGGGCCTCTATTTGAAAACGTCAACCAACGTCTAATCAACTTATACCTGATTGCAAAAGGATTTGCTAAAGCCGCAATATTCCAGCCTGATGGTAAAGCGGTACAAATCAAAGATTATCTGTACAAAAAGAACATTATTTTACTTCGTACCAAATACCGTCAGAAATCCCTTCCAAACTTTGATCTCTTCAATCTTGCCGTTGAACAGTTCAAAAAAAATACGGGTGCAACTGACGCAGACACCATTGTATTAATTGAAGTCCTGATGGGAAATGTGTTGGAAGATACACATGAAATTACAGATGAAGACCTGCAAGAATTTGCTTCTAGGGCTGACGAACTATGTGCGACAGGCAATAATATTATCGTTAGCAACTTTAGAAGAAATAATCATTTAGCCGAGTTTATAAGCAACTTTAAGCCTAAGAACATTGGAATTGCAACCAACGTTTACAATTTAAAGAACATTTTCAATTCAGATAATTATAATAAAGAGTTATACACCAATGAACTTCTTTCCTATATCTCGGGGATGTTCAATAAAAATGTGAAACTCTACGCATATCCTTATCTCTTGAAAAAAGAAAATAAGATTATTACAACGCACAATATGCCGGTTTCTGAAGAAGCCAAACCTTTATTTGAATTCTTAATTAAAAACGGCTATATCATAGATATTGAAAATTACGATGAGAAATTTGTAAAAACCGTATAAGCAGATTATCTCCAAAATTATAATTTATTATATAGCCCAATTTTCTTAAATTGGGCTATATTTATTTTTGTGCCTTATGAAGCAAGAAAATGTAATACTGGTTGACAGCAATGACAGGATGATTGGTAGCATGGAGAAATATGAAGCCCATGAAAAGGGGCTATTGCACCGTGCTTTTAGTGTATTTTTGTTCAATGAGCAAGACGAATTGCTCCTGCAACAAAGAGCATTAAGTAAATACCACTGTGGCGGACTTTGGACTAATAGCTGCTGTTCGCATCAGCGCCTGGAAGAAAGTAACGTAGACGCCGCCAAAAGGCGCTTAATGGAAGAACTGGGCATTATAGCAATGGACCTTCAAGATACCTTCTCGTTCGTTTATAAGGCTCAATTTGACAACGGACTTACGGAGCATGAATTCGATTATGTCTTATTTGGAAAATTTAATGGAACTCCAGAATTTAACGAAGAAGAAGTTGCCGAAACAAAATACTTGAATCGGCAGGAAATTCAAGATGCAATACAACAGGCACCCCAGCAGTTTACGCCCTGGTTCAAACTCATCTATGAACGTGCTTTTGATACGTATTTCAGTATATATAAAAACAAATTATAACGGTCATATACCATACAAAAAAGATCCTGCCTTTTAAAAAGCAGGATCTTTTTTCTTTCGTTTGGTGAAGCACTATAAGAATTTTTTATAGATGGAATACAGAATCTTAAGGTCATTCTCTCCCATGAACGCTGTATTTACGTCCTGCTGAATGTAGTGAATCTTAAATGCTTTTATTGCTGCATCCGGGTTACTCACATCGTATCCGATGATACGTAATGCCATTTTCGGATTAAAGTCTGCTGGAGGCGTCTCTAAATAGTCCTCATACCAAAAACCGAATCCTTGATCAGCCAGTTTTTTCCAAGGAAAACGTGATGGATCGTTTTTTCGAGTTGGTGCCAGATCCATATGTCCAATAAAATTTGCCTGCGGAATTCTATAAGTCGTTTTTAAATAGGCCAGCAACTGCGTCAAGGCATTTATCTGTGCATCAGTCCAAGGGTCAGTGGTCCCATTATTGTCTAGCTCAATGCCAATAGAAGAAGAATTGAGGTCCGTATCATTGCCCCATTTCCCCAAGCCCGCATGATGCGCACGATAGAGGTCATTGACCATCTGCACTACTTTCCCATCCCGACCGACCACATAATGGGAGCTTACACCTGCTTTCGCGGAATGAAATGTACGGATGGTCTGTCCCAAGGAATCCTGTGCTGTATGATGAATAACAACAAAATTGGGCTTACGGATACCGAAATTAATCGAGGCGATCCATTGTTGATCTTTGACATTCACCTTCTCCAATTGACCGGTAACAGGCGATTGTTTATAGAGTTTTGACAATTCTTTTGCTTGCTTCTTATATACCTTTTCAGTCTTCGCGTATTTACCTCCCGCACAGGAAGCCAATAATGCTGTTGCGACACAAAGATTGATGGAAAATTTTAGTATCTTCATATTGAAATGTTTCAGCACAAACTAAGGTAAATTTGCCAACAAAAACAAATTTATTAGCTTCGTCCTATAGTTCGACATAATTTCCAAATATCCTTTTCTTATACATTGCGAAACAACGCTGCCTGCTTTAAAAAAAGCCCAAACCAATGTTTGAGCCTTTCCCATATCAACTATGCATTTCCTGCTTAACTGAAATTATATTTTCTATTATTTCAGTGCGCTGAGGTTCAATTTTGCCAAAAATCCTTTCAGCTCGTCGAGGCTATACCCATTCCCCCGAAGGGTAATCAGATAGCGGTCTTTCTCGAGATAACTTATTTCGGAGCTTTTTGCCGTTGAGCCTTCCACTCCTTTGCTATCTGTTGTTTTTGCTCGTTTACCTTCAAATTCGCCAGTTTTTTCTATTTCAGTATCTGTAATTTTCTCTGAATCTACCATGAAGCCCATTTGCGCCAAGCCCACGATTGCCGAAGCTGTCTCGCCCGCGCCATCAATGATATTGACTTTAATTTCCTTTTGGTTATCTACAGTATATGTCGCCTCTCCAGATACAACCTCTGCCCCATACATTGATCCGCCAGAATAGGACGTTCTTTTTAAACCATCTAAGCTTTCCGGTAAAAAAGCCTTCAACTCTTCCGAACTTAAGGGTTTCTCGGATTTAAGTTTGGCTTGAAGGTCTTCCAATTTTTTTGCTCCATCACTCAGATTACCCAAGTTGGATACTCCCTTAACTACATCCGAAATCCCAGCCTCTTTCTCCTTAGCATCTTCACCACCTTCACTGGATTTGCTGTTGCCGCAGCTCGCGACCAAAAGGCCCAGTCCTAAGAGAACAGGCATTACTTTCCATTGTCTTTTCATGATTATCAGTTTTAATTAAAACGCTAAAAAGAACAAAATAATATAATTAATCTAAATTTTAAAATCTGTTCGCATACGATCTTTAGCCCTTAAGGCGCGACCTAAATTTCTACCTGTTACTTGCATTACCTAGGTACTGCCGAATGGGACTGCGCTACACAAAAAAAGGCCTCTATACGAGTATAGAGGCCTTCCGTTATAACTACCGAGATTATGCTTCGGCGTATTCCTCAATTGAAGGACACGAACAAATCAATGTACGGTCACCTTGAGAGTCGTTCACACGACCTACTGAAGGCCAGAATTTACGTTCTCTTACATACTCCAATGGGTATGCGGCAGTTTGACGACTGTAAGGTCTGTCCCACTCATCTGCAGTTACAACCGAAGCTGTATGTGGTGCATGTTTCAGTACGTTGTTAGCTTGGTCCACGTCTCCTGCTTCAACCGCAGCGATCTCTTCACGGATAGCAACTAATGCATCACAGAAACGATCCAATTCAGCCTTAGACTCAGATTCAGTAGGCTCAACCATCAATGTTCCTGCAACAGGGAAAGAAACAGTCGGTGCGTGGAAACCATAATCCATTAAACGTTTTGCAATATCTGCAACCTCGATACCAAAGTTTTTGAATCCACGGCAATCTAAGATCATTTCGTGTGCACAACGTCCGTTAGTACCTGAATAAAGTACTGGATACGCATTTTCTAAACGTGCCTTAATATAGTTTGCATTTAATATTGCGGTTCTTGTCGCATTTGTCAAGCCTTCACCACCCATCATTGAAATATAAGCATGGGAAATAAGCAAGATTGATGCTGAACCAAATGGAGCTGCAGAAACAGCAGAGATACCCTCTTCACCAGAAGTCGAAACCACTTCGTGGTTAGGTAAGAAAGGAACTAAGTGTTTTGCAACACCGATAGGTCCCATACCTGGACCTCCACCACCGTGAGGAATACAGAATGTTTTATGGAGGTTCAAGTGACAAACATCGGCACCAATATGCCCTGGGCTTGTCAATCCAACCTGTGCATTCATGTTCGCACCGTCCATATAAACCTGACCGCCATTTGCATGAACAATTTCACAGACTTCAATGATCGACTCTTCAAATACACCGTGTGTAGAAGGGTAAGTCACCATCAGTGAGTTCAAGTTTGCAGCATGTTCAGTCGCTTTTGCTCTTAAATCTGGAATATCGATATTTCCTAATTCATCACATTTCACAACGACCACTTTTAAGCCTGCCATAGAAGCAGAAGCAGGGTTGGTTCCGTGTGCAGAAGCAGGGATCAAACAGATATTACGTCCATGATCACCACGGCTCTCATGGTAAGCACGGATAACCATCAGACCAGCGTACTCACCTTGTGCTCCTGAATTTGGCTGGAAACTCATCTTCGCAAAACCAGTGATCTCAGACAACCAATCGTTCAATTCACCGATCATTTGCATATATCCAGAAGTTTGATCTGCAGGAGCAAATGGATGCAAACCGCCAAATCTCGCCCAAGTAACTGGCACCATTTCAGCTGTAGCATTCAATTTCATCGTACATGAGCCCAATGGAATCATCGAGTGGCAAAGCGATAAATCTTTTGCTTCCAACGATTTGATATAGCGCAACATCTCATGTTCAGAATGATAGCTATTAAAATTTGGATGTGTTAAGTAGGCAGAAGTACGTACTAAATCGGCAGGAATTGAAGAACCTAAATTCTCTTCTAATGCATCGAAATCTACGTCATTCAATGTTTTACCTTGAATTTTAGCAAATACTTTGATAATCGTCTTAATATCTTCGTATGTGGTTGTTTCGTCGATAGCAATTGAAACTTCCGAACCATTATAATAGAAGTTTAACTCGTTATTTAATGCTTCAGATTTCAAAGCACCAGCATGAGCACCTAAGTCTACACGTAGTGTATCAAAATAAGCTGCATTCAATTGCGTATAACCCAACGACTGTAATGCTTGATCCAACAGATTGGCCAAAGCATTTATACGTGATGCTATATTTTTGATTCCTTCTGGGCCATGGTACACGGCATAGAAAGAAGCCATAATCGCTAAAAGAGCTTGTGCAGTACAAATATTTGAAGAAGCTTTATCACGGCGGATATGTTGTTCACGAGTCTGCAAAGCCATACGCAATGCATACTTTCCATTTGAATCGGAAGTAACACCAATAATACGACCAGGGATATTACGTTTGAAGCTGTCGCGTGTCGCAAAATATGCTGCATGAGGACCACCAAAGCCCATCGGTACGCCAAAACGTTGCGAATTACCAACAACAACATCTGCACCCCATTCTCCAGGAGGCGTTAACAATGCTAAACTCATCAAATCTGCCGCAGCACATACGGTAATATGCTTACTGTGAGCTGTAGCTGCAAATGATTTATAATCAACAATTGAACCATCCGCTGCAGGATATTGAACAAATGCAGCAAATACATCATCTGTTAATTCTGATTCAGCAATAGCCGCAATTTTAAGTTCAATACCAAAAGACAAGGCACGGGTCTTCAAAACATCAACCGTCTGCGCATAGGCATTGTCCGACACCAAGAATACATTAGCATCTTTATTTTTCCGAGCTGAATAAAGCATAAACATGGCTTCAGCTGCAGCCGTAGCTTCATCCAACAAAGAAGCATTTGCTATTTCTAAACCAGTAAAGTCACAAATTACAGTCTGGAAGTTCAATAAAGCTTGTAACCTACCTTGTGCGATCTCCGCCTGATAAGGAGTATACTGCGTATACCATCCTGGGTTTTCAAATACATTTCGTTGAATGACGCCCGGAAGGATCACATCGTAGTAACCTTGACCAATAAAAGATTTAAAAACTTTATTTTTCTCAGCGATTTCCGCAATACGCTTTAAATAGGCTACCTCAGACAATGCTTTAGGAAGATTTAAAGGTTTTGGAGCACGAATTTGAGAAGGGACCGTTTGGTCAATAAGTTGGTCAATTGACGAAACGCCTAATTTAGCCAACATTTCATTCGCTTCAACTGGACTTGGGCCATTGTGGCGACTTTCGAATTTTTCTTGGAAGTGTATATTGCTCATGTGTGCAAAAAGTTAACGCTTATAGATAGTTAGCGACATAATAATTAGGCAATTAACTCTCTTATAAACAGTCGTTTTTTGGATGAGCAAAGATAGCAAAATAAATGACTGAAAACGAAGCAAAAAAGTGGATAAAAAGTCAGTTTTACTGAGCTACTGAAATGCAATCGATTGTCTTTGTCAATTAATTTTTGGAATAACCTCAAACATACAGATTGTTCATTATAAATATAACAAACAATACAACAATCGCTTGCTACAATTTAAAAAAAACACCGGGTTATCTGTTATTTCACCTACGCATTTCTTTCATTACTTCACTATTCTTTTTTGCAATGCCAATGAATTTTCAATAAATTAGTATATGTACCAATTGTAAAGTGACTTCGAAATAACGATATACACTTTTTTGCAAAGAACAACTGATATCAAGGGTATTTTGCTATCAGGAATCTTAACAAAGAAAACATTATCCAGCTAGGGAAGGATCTCTTTTGACAAATGTAAATTATCACAAAAAACGAATATCATTTCTTTTTAACGAATATAAAACAGCGAAGTAACGATTATAAACCATGAGAAAACAGGTAACAGACAGCGTTCTTTTAGTAAGACCCTCTGTCTTCCGTAAAAATGAACAGACTGCGGTCAACAATTTCTTCCAAAAGGATATCGAAAATCTCAGTATAGAAGAAGTCAACAAAGAAGCGCAAGGAGAGTTCGACGCGCTAGTAAATGAATTGAAGTCACATGGAATTTTGGTGACTGTCATTCAGGACGACGAGAAATCAGAAAGCCCCGACAGTATATTCCCCAATAATATTGTCTCCTTTCATCAGGATGGAAAAATAATTTTTTATCCTATGTTTGCTCCCAATCGTCGAAAAGAACATTTATTGGATTTCGAAGGTCCGTTGAAGCAAAACGGTTATTATGTAAAACTAACTAAAGATCTCAGTGAAGCCGAAAACAATAAACAATATTTGGAGGGCACTGGCGCACTCGTTTTGGACCGAGCTCACCGTATAGCCTACTGTGCCTTATCCGAAAGGGCGGACAGAAGTATGCTCGATGAATATTGCAGAACTGAAAACTATACACCTGTTGTATTTCACGCCTTCCAAACTGTCCATGGAGAGCGGAGACCTATCTATCACACCAATGTGGTGCTAGCCGTAGGCGAAGACTTTGCCATCTTATGTCCGCAGGCAATTGACGATCCCGCCGAGCTCAAAACCCTACTGAAAAGTTTGAAAGATACAGGCAAGGAGATCATTGAAATCAACGAGAACCAACTCGAATCTTTTGCGGCAAACTGCCTCCAAGTGAGAAACAAATATGGGAATCGGTTTATTGTCCTGAGCAATCAGGCTTTATCCTCATTGACTTTATACCAAACAGCGCAATTAGAAAAGCATGGTAAAATCATCCATCAGGATCTACATGTTATCGAGACCTGTGGTGGCGGAAGTGTGCGTCACATGATGGCCGAAGTTTTTCTTCCGAAAGAAAAAATACTGAGCTAACCATCAAATATCACGATGCTAGCGGAAAACATCCTTTTAGCAGGTCTACTCTACCACTTTAGGCTTACGAATAAACAAATAAAATGCCCCTTGAAGCCATTGCTCAAAGGGGCATTACCTTTTCTAAAACAATCTAATTTCTCCAGCCAATTTAGAACGAATACCTCAATCCCAATTGGAATTGGTACGGATTTCCTGAAGGTGACACAATACCAGAGTTGTTCAATCTATAATTGAACTGTTGCTTAACCGGGTCAAATGCAGGAATTTCGGGATTACCATTTGCTGCCGCGGTTTTTGATACAGCGTACAACGATTGGTTACCTAAAGATTCATTGACTCCCCAGGTTTTCTTAAAGAGATTCGCGACATTGAATACGTCTGCAGAAAGCTCCAAAGCATGCGTTTTGTAGAGGTTGAATTTTTTAGCTATTCTTAAATCAATCAAACCGTAAAAACCATTAATACCACCATTTCTTTCCGCCATCTTACCTTCATACTTTTTAATATAATCTTTCAGACTTTGACTGGCTTCACCATTCGCCAACAAGGTATTCATGGCATCAGCCAAAGCTTTTGGTGTGTTTGTACTATTGGGATCGAAAATAAAGGCCAAGTCATTCGAATTGGATACAAAATCGCCATTGATGTTACCTCCAGCAAGTAAGCTGTAGCGTGTTCACCAATTCCCGAATAACGAACCCCTACACTGACACCATAAAATGTAGGTAGTGTACCATAAATAACAATTTTGTTTCGGAATTGATTATTCGAATAACTCATCTTACTCAAATCTCTTGGATCATCTTTTACCGCCAGCGATAAGGTCGCTGTATTGGCAACATTTCCATTGTAGGATGTGTTATCTTTCGCATCGTTCCACGTGTAGCTTACAGAAATCGATCCATCTTTGTAGTACTGATAACTTGCATCCAATACAACTGCAAACTGATTTACTTTTCCCTCAGAGTTCAGTTCTAACACGCGTCCAAACTTATTGGAAATCCTTCCCTGTTTCCAATCTGGAACACCATTGACAATAGCCGTCGCCGGCACGAATACCCCACGATTATCTTCATTCGCCAATCTAAAGAACGGATCTTGAACCATATTACGATCAACATACATGTAGTTGTTGCGTCCTAGATTCATATATCCTGAAAGACTTGCTTTTAATTTTTCGGTAAAGAAGTGCGTGTAAGAAACATTGGCCTTGTACACCACTGGTATTTTCGCATCAGCTCCGTAGGTATTGATCGTTGGCACTTGAAATTGAACCAAGGTTGGCGTTTTTGACGGATCTTGTCTGTACCCCACAAAATTAGGCGTAGGTACATCGTTACCGCGAACATCTACCGTTGCGAAATGCTTCCCATCAAAAGTTAAATTATTGATGGTCATATAATTATTAATATCAGATGCAAAGATACCTGCCCCTACACGGAAAAAATCTTTTCTTTCTTCATTCACATCCCAAGTCATCTGGAAACGCGGCTGTACTACAAAGGATTTCAACTTGTGATCTGTACGCACCCCCACTTCTTTCAATAATTCTTCATTCAGTGGAGAGGTTGGGTAATGACCATAATCCAATCGTAGTCCCGCAACCAAATCCAATCCTTTTGCCAATTTAGTCTGCAACTGTCCATACGCACCAGCATTAAATATCTTTCCAATAACAGTTGGATCTGCCACTAAGGGAACTTCCCGGTAAAATGCGTAAGGTTTTAAGTTTGCAAAATTTTGCAATGCCGTATTGGTCTCATCGTCCCTAAAATGAAAACGTCCGTTGACTTCACTTCCGTAAATCGAATTTGCATGTGTATACATCAAATCCACACCAAAAGTATAATTGATATTGTCTGTGCTATAATACAAGTTATTGACCAACTGTACGACATTATTCTTAAAGGACTCCTGGGCAAACCGATGACCGCCTAATTGGATGTTGGTCGACAGATTACTTCCATCAATGGTAGACACCACATTCTCAACAATGGCACGGGGAATGTTTTGACTAGGCAACATGTCGCCAGGACTACTTTTTTGAAAAGTATACAGGTGTTGCAATTTCAGTTCATTAGTAAGCTTGGGGGAAATGGAAGTCCGTAAAGTTGCTAAAAAACTGTTATCAATATTCTTGTCATTTCCGTATGATTCATATAAATTGATAGCGGTATTATCCTCCAGACCAAGTTTATTGAGGTCACTTGTAAAGTTATTGCGTATTGTCAATAAGTTCTTTTCATTGATCTGCCAGTCTATACGACCAAAAACAGCATCAGAATTACGTTTTTTATCGAAAGAACCATATTGCCTATCATTACTCAATCCATATTTTTCACGACCTATCCGAATATACTCATCTAAGGTAGATTGAGTAACATTGAAACGTTTTTCATCTGCGGGAGAATTGATATCCGCAATAATCAGTGGGCGGGCATCCCGTTGATGATCCCATGCAACAAAATAATGTAATTTGTCTTTAATGATCGGACCGCCCAATGTAAATCCATATTGATAGGTAGAAAAATCATTGCTTCGTTTGTTTCCTCTGATATCGTAGGGACTGGACAACCAATCGGCCCTTGAATAAAGCCAAGCGCTTCCGTGCGTTTGATTTGTTCCCTGTTTGGTCACCGCACTAACGGTTCCACCGCCCGCTCTTCCGTAGGTCACATCATACTGGTTGGTGACCACTTTAAATTCCCGGACTGCTTCTATCGAAATGGAGAAAGGTGCGCCGCTACGGCTGGTTGTCGAACCTGCAGAAGTCGGATTTTTGGCATTCATACCATCGATGGTAAAATTGGTAGAAGAGCCCAACTGGCCACCGATATTATCGCCCTTACTCAAAGGAGACAAATCCATTAGCGACGTAAAATTCCGGCCGTTGACAGGCAACTTCGCGATATCCTTGGCTGTAACCGCGGTAGCGGCACCTAGATTTTCTATTTTATTCTTCAGCGTACTTATTCCTGTTAATTCAACAGTTTACAATACATTCGACGTGTTTTGAATAGGAATGGTCAAGCGTACAATATCACCCTGATTTAAATTAAATCCCGAACGAACTTGTTCGCCATAACCTATATAAGTTACTTTGACGGTATAGGGACCACCTAAAGGCAACTCCTTAAAGTTGAAATCACCATTTGCATTGGTTGAGGTCTTCGTTGTGAAACCGGTCGATTCATTCCGTACTTCGATGGAAGCACCATGAACCCCTTTGTTGTTCTCGTCCGTAATCTTTCCGGAAAACCCCGCTTGGGTCGTTTGTGCGTACAACCCTGTTCAAAGTGCGATGGCACACGTTGTAAGTAGAAATTCTTTCATTTAGTTGTTGGTTGTGATAATGAAAGCAAAACTACATCGGAACTGTTAACAGGAGCTAAACGAAATATTATGAAATTATAAACAAAGCATTTCAACGTGTATATAAACAAAATGAAACTTCTTTAGGAAAAAAAGACAATACCGGAAAAGGCAACAAAAGTATTTTAAGATAGGGATAGAAATATCCCGATACTGCAAACATCATGATTTAGCAGACAGTAACAAAAAGAACGCAAACTGAAAATTCTTTCTGCCCAATAATATCACAAAAAAAGTCAGCCGAAGCTGACTTGCTAATACAAAATTGTAAACTTAAAATCCAATGGATTAAAGTATTTGTAAAGATCCCTAAATAGGTTATCTCCATATTTGACATAGAGTAACGCAAAATTTTCAGACCTTTCCTGTAGTCCTCCGCCAGGAAAGAGCTTTTCCTTCACATTATCAATATCGGTTAAAGCATGTTGATGATTTCGCTTTTCGGCTTTCATCAGCTTTTTCTCCAAATTATTGATCGCTTTTTTTAACCGCGCTTTTACCGCTTCCGTACTAGGGCCTAAACTTGGATCTATTTTGTGGGTTCGTAACTTTATCTTACCAAAAATAGCGTTCAGCTCCATCCATTCGTCATTAAGATTCAAACGTTCTTTGGTATGACGTCGAACATATTCTTTTTTCAGCACTTCTGCTGGACGAAAGATACTCTTAAAGGTTAGATCAACGCGAAATAATTTAGCCGCAACGTTGTCCTCAGTTATCATCGCTGAATTGCGCGGTATCAAAATTGGAAAATCTACCTGATATTGGTCAAAGTTAGACTTCAGTTGCATCCAGTAGACCATTTCGGCGCCACCACCAATATAAGCAAGATTGGGAAGTATAATTTCCTGATACATCGGACGCATAACCACATTTGGACTGAAACGCTCTGGATAATGATCAATCTCATGTTCAAGCTCAGCCTTCGTAAAATAAATATTCTGGTGCAATACTTCGTATCGACCATCCGCAGCGATCACCAAGCGCTCCCTAAAGTCATCCGTCAAATAAAAGAAATTAATCTCACGAGCATGCACTTGGGTAGAGAAACCATTTGATTCCAACTCTTCCGATCGCGCTGTTATTGCCTTAAAGCTTTTTTCAGATAAGATATCTTCCTTAATAATTGGCTTGAACAGTTCCTTCAATTCCCGGTCATCTGCATCGACGATCAAAAGACCGTAAGACTTAAACAACTCATTGACCATATACCGTGTTGCATCTGCTAATCGATCATGGTTCAAATAGGCTTCTTCTACAATGCGTGTCAGCCTGGTCGAATTTTCGGAAAGCCCTAAAATATTGGTATACTGCTTCACAGCATCAACGATTGTTGCGGTATCCATTCGCCCCGTAGCAGAAACAGCAGGAGTATCCCAAGCAATTTTCTTACCGAAGACTCTGGTGTGGTTGATCTCTTCAAAATCATGATCTTCAGTTGCCATCCAATATACTGGAATAAACGTTTTATCAGGATGCTTGGCATGTAAATCTTCAGACAAACGTATTGCCGTCATGATTTTAAAAATAAAATATAAAGGCCCCGTAAAAATATTGAGCTGATGCCCAGTTGTAATGGTATAGGAATTTTGGTCGAGCAACAGTTCTATATTGGCCGCTACAGCAGGAGAATCCTTTAATAGTTCGCCATATTGTTTTTTAAGACGCTCAACAAGAATTTCCCTGTGTTCAAATTTCTTCTTTTCGTTCAATTGCTTTTCAAAACCAGCCCAGGTAGGCCAATTCCCAACAAAAGGTTTTAAGGCTTCATCATGTGCCAAATAGGCTAATAAAGTCTTGGAGAAGCTATTTGTTTCACTATATTCAATATAAGTTGCCTTCATCTGCAAATTTTATTAATTATTCTCTATTCTTAATTGATAACGAAAATCCCCCAAAGCAACCTGACATGGCAGTGAATCTTTTCCGTTAATAGAACCTATTTTCAATTTCAATCAGAAGGCTGATTCATCCTGAAACTACAGGCTTTCTTGAATCTGATTTTAAACGGCTATAGATTGTTTAAAATGGGGATTGTACGTTTACAAATGTATCTAGTTTGCCCCGACAAAATAGTGAATTTTCACAAAAAGCTTGTCCCGCTTTTAAATTATATCATTTTACTGACAATTGCCTATAAACAAACGGGCCTCCTTTGACTAAGGGAGGCCCGTTTGTTTATATTATCATCTATAAGCTTTTATACTTATTTCCTTACAATCTCACCATATAGATCGAAATCTTCAGCTCGGTCGATTTTTACCTGAACAAAATCACCAATGCGTGCATAAGAATCTACCGCGGGAATCAAGACCTCATTGTCGACCTCCGGAGAATCGTATTCTGTCCGGCCAATAAAGTAATCGCCGTCTACCCGATCAACCAGTACTTTATAGGTATTACCGACTTTAGACTGATTGATATCGTACGAAATACCTTGCTGTATTTCCATGATGGCTTCCACCCGTCCTTCTTTTACTTCCTGTGGCACATCGTCCTCCAGAGAATGTGCGTGCGTCTTTTCTTCGTGAGAATAGGTAAAACACCCTAATCTGTCAAAACGGGTTTCTTCAACCCAATCCAACATCTCCTGAAAATCCTGTTCAGTTTCACCTGGATAACCACAAATTAATGTTGTACGCAAAGCGATATCTGGAACTTTGTCACGTATTGCGTTGACAAGATCAATCTGTTTCTGTTTTGTTGTACCTCTTCGCATAGACTTCAACATCGGATCAGATATATGTTGTAGTGGCATATCCAAGTAATTACAGATATTCGAACGTTCGTTCATTGCGTCCAAAATATCCATTGGGAAACCCGAAGGATAGGCATACTGCAGTCTGATCCATTCGATACCATCAACATCTGACAAATGGCGCATTAAATCAGAAAGATTGCGCTTTCCATAAATATCTAAGCCATAATAGGTCAGGTCTTGTGCAATCAGAATCAATTCTTTCGTGCCGTTCGACGCAAGAAATTTTGCCTCTTTGACAAGATCGTCAATGGATTTAGAAACGTGTTTACCACGCATCAGGGGAATTGCACAAAAAGAACATGGTCGGTTACAACCTTCAGCGATCTTAAAGTAAGAAAAATGCGAAGGTGTTGTCAATAAGCGCTCACCCAATAACTCGTGTCGATAATCAGCACCAATGGATGACAATAGCTCCGGTAAATCGTTCGTACCGAAAAAGGCATCAACATTGGGGATTTCAGCCTGTAACTCCGGCTTATATCGTTCAGAAAGACAACCTGTAACGATCACTTTATTGATTTTACCCTGATCTTTTAAATCCGAATATTGTAAGATCGCATCAATTGATTCTTGTTTGGCATTATCAATAAAACCGCAGGTATTGATTACGACAATATCATTCGCTTGTATATTGGATGCTTCATGCACGACTTCCATCTGATTGCCCTTTAACTGGCCCATCAGGACTTCACTATCGTGAATATTTTTCGAACAGCCCAAGGTTACCACATTGACACGTGGTTTATTTATCAAAGGGGCTGGTTTCGCGTATTTTGTCTTCATATGATTAGACGGTAGACTCTATTTGAAAAGGGAGTCGACAAATTCCTTTTTGTTAAACAACTGAAGATCACCAATTTTCTCTCCTACACCAATATATTTCACCGGGATCTTAAATTGATCAGATATACCAATAACCACCCCGCCCTTCGCCGTTCCATCGAGTTTCGTCAATGCTAAAGCGTTCACATCGGTTGCCTGTGTAAATTGCGTACATTGCTCAATGGCGTTTTGCCCTGTTGATGCGTCCAAGACCAACAAGATTTCATGTGGTGCACCTGGAACAACCTTTTGCATAACATTCTTAATCTTCGTGAGCTCATTCATTAGCCCAACCTTATTGTGCAAACGGCCTGCGGTATCAATGATACACACATCTTCGCCATTTGCTACTGCCGATTTCACGGTATCATAAGCCACTGAAGCAGGATCCGAGCCCATGGCCTGAGCGACAACACGCACGCCAACACGCTCACCCCATAATTTAAGTTGATCAACAGCAGCCGCCCGAAAGGTATCCGCTGCCCCCAATACAACTTTGCTTCCAGCTTGTTTCAGCTGATGAGCCAGTTTGCCAATAGTCGTTGTCTTGCCAACCCCATTGACACCTACAACCATAATAACGTATGGTTTATGATCGCCATAATTGAAATTCTCGAAATCAGCACTATTGTTCTCTGCCAGTAGCGTTTGAATTTCTTCTTTCAGGAGATTGTTGAGCTCAGAAGTAGAAACGTACTTATCTCGGGCAACACGGGCCTGTATGCGATCAATGATTTTTAAGGTAGTCGTAACCCCAACATCAGAAGTAACCAAAACCTCTTCCAGATTATCCAGCACATCGTCATCTACTGTTGATTTACCAACGACAGCTTTTGTAATCTTGGAAAGAAAGCCTTCTTTTGTTTTTTCCAAACCTTTGTCTAAGGCCTGTTCTTCTTCTTGTGTTTGTGGTTTTTTCTTAAAAAAATCAAATAATCCCATGGAGTGTAGTAGTGAAAATTGATGTTCAAATATAAACAAATGTCCTCAACAAAAAAAGCCCTTTCGGTAGGATACCAAAACGGCTATTTTTATCGAATTCTTTTTAAAGAAAAACTTTAAAAAAGGAAAATGCTACTCGTTATTTTTGAGCTGCAGCAACGACGTCTTTCACTTTATCGTTGTGAACCATACCTTCTTTGAAAGTATACGCGCCAGTTTTTGCAGATTTAGTAGTAATAATAACCTTTGTAAATTCTTTACCGCCACCTTTTTGTAACGATGCAACTGCTTTCTTTGCCATGGTATATTAATATTTTACTTAGCCTCTCTTTCAAGTGCTAAGATGTGTGACTTACTTAATTTCTTTATGAACAGTAACTTTTCTCAATACTGGGTTGAATTTTTTCAATTCCAAACGCTCAGTTGTGTTCTTTTTGTTTTTAGTAGTGATGTAACGAGACATTCCCGGAAGACCACTTTCTTTGTGTTCAGTACATTCTAAGATAACTTGTACTCTATTTCCTTTTTTAGCCATTGTTTTACTTTATTTTGAATCCTATTATAGGATTGAAATTCATGAATAATCTTAATGTAACAGGCGCGACAATCAATTAGATTGACCCTTTAACGATAAATTTATTGATCGCTGCTGTAATCCCGTTCTTATTGATAGTCTTGATAGCAGAAGTAGATACTTTCAACGTAATCCAACGATCTTCTTCTGGAATGTAAAAACGTTTCGTTTGTAAATTTGGATAGAATTTACGTTTAGTTTTAACGTTTGAGTGAGAAACGTTATTTCCTGTTAACGCCGCTTTGCCTGTTAAATCACAAATTCTTGACATGATATTATTTTTTTGTTGTCTTTATTACAATATGTTAATCCTTTGCACTCTCTGCAAAGAGTTTGCAAATATCTATATTTTTTTTTGGATAAGCAACAAGATAATTGGAATTATTTTTAAAAATAGTTCTACACAGGAAGGGTAAGGGCAAAAATAAAGGATTTTATTGTATTATATTTGCTCTGTAAAGAAAAATAGTTTTCAACAATTCACATTTATGAACAAATATCTTCGCAAGGGCTTAAGGGAAATAATCATTGGTGTCGTACTTGTAATCTTAGGATATTACCTCATGGAACAACGCTCCAACTGGTATAAACTTGCTATGCTTGTCGGAGTTATTGTATTTAGTATCGGTGTCCTGACTTTGATCTATCGCATGATTCGTAAAGTAGACCGAAATGCCATTATGGAGATGCGCGAAGAATCGCATAAAAAAGAGAAAGAAGGAGATGCTGATCAAAACTAGGGGTATTGTCCTAAAAACAACCAACTATTCGGAGAGTAGCCTTGTTGCGCAGCTCTACACCGAACAGTTTGGGATGCAATCCTATCTCATCACGGGCGCAAGGAAGCCTAAAGCAAAGATCAAGGCCAATATTCTTCAACCCTTACATTTACTGGAAATTGTCGCTACACATAAAGATAATGGTTCTTTACAGCGGATCTCCGAAGCGCGTCAAGTCCCTGTCTTGCAAGAAATACCTTATGATATTGTTAAAAGCTCGCTCGCACTTTTTCTGAATGAAATACTCTATAAAATTCTGAAGGAACAAGAAAATGACGATTATCTTTTTGAATTCATCCATCAGTCTGTACGTTGGCTAGATGAAACGCATTTAAATCTGGCCAATTTCCATCTTGTTTTTTTAATCAAGCTAACCCGCTTTCTCGGGTTTTATCCCGCTGAATCAAAACAGGCCCACCCTTATTTTAATCTTCATGAAGCTACCTTCTCCGATAGCCTTCCTGAACACCCGCTTGTATTACAGGAACCACATACGTCAATTTTCAGAAATTTAATCGAATCCGAATATTCGAATTGTGACCGCATAAAAATGACCGCTTCTGATCGACAATTCCTGCTGGAAAAAGTGCTCGACTTCTATCGTCTCCACCGCACAAATTTTAAAGAAATAAAATCGCTCTATATACTCGAAGAAATATTTAGATAAGCTACGCACAGCTTTCTCCTTTGAAAGCGAATTCTATGCTGCCTTTAGATCCAAAACAGGCGGATGAACGCGGCTATTCTTTTGCGCAAGCGCAGCAACTGTAGCTCTTCCAAACACTTACCCTTTTATAATAATTGATCTCTCGGATAAATTCTTGGTACATTTATTGTAAAAAAATTGAAATAACATTTTGATTTACTAGCATCATTTTCACCTAAAAAAGTCTTAAAATATGGAACTTAAAGAAAACTTTTTAAAGGTTGTTCGAGACAACTATGCCAACTTTGAAGGAAGGGCTCGCCGTAAGGAATATTGGATGTTTTTCCTTGCAAATCTCATCATTAGCGCAATATTTGCAATACTTGGACAAATTGCAAGCTTATTTACGTATGTCTCAGGTTTAGTAAGTTTAGCTTTACTAATTCCTGGAATAGCCGTTACGGTCCGAAGATTACATGACACCAATAAATCAGGCTGGTTTATATTAGTTGCATTGATTCCATTTATTGGTTGGATCTACCTGCTTTACTTATTGGTACTGGAAGGCGACAAGGCTTCAAATCAATATGGTCCAGATCCCAAAGGGATGGAAAACGTAACAAATCATCCTTTTACTCAAAGCCAAGATCCCTTCGGTTCTTCTCGGCCACAGGACCCATTTGGAAGTTCACAACCATCAAATCCTACGCCACCAGCACCTGATAAAGATCCTTTTGCTTAGATGCTAACAGCATAAAAAAAGCTTTCACAATTGTGAAAGCTTTTTTTATATTATTTTGCTTCTTCTCTATACCACATCAATGGTCGTCAAAAGAAAATATTCGATAGCCTACAAACATGTATACGCTCGTCGAATGCAATCCAATAAAAAATTAATGTCTGTGTTTTTTCTTTTGTTGTCCCGGAGCAAAATCACGTGCCGACTGCTCACCATAGTATTTTTTAGCATGCCCAGGAGGCATTCTTTTCGGACCACGGCCATGACCATGGTGATGATGGGCAGAATAACAGGCCGACATGGATAGCGCAATAACAACAGACAGCCCCAATACTAGAATACGTTTCATCTTCACTAACTATTTTTAAATATCCTATTACAATTATCAGTCCAAATTATTTACTCAAGCAAGTAAACACGCCCTGTCGCAGAATATCCTTTTCTAAGAGCCAGATTTCCCATAAAATAAAAAAGCCCATGCTGTTCGCATAGGCCTTTTCACAATAAATATATCTTGAATCTAATTAGATAACTCTTACATTTACCGCATTAAGACCTTTACGGCCTTGTTCAACTTCGTAAGATACATTGTCATTCTCACGAACTTTGTCTACTAATCCAGAAACGTGAACAAAAATTTCGCTCTCGCCTGAGTTAGGGATGATGAAACCGAAACCTTTGGTCTCATTAAAGAATTTTACTTTACCTTCTTGCATGGCACTATATTATTAATTTCCCTAAAGGTAGAGAAATAAAATCAAAAATCTTAACCTTTTTATTTTTTTTATCCGTTAAACTTTTTCATAAACTTTGGCTCCAATCTTGTAGCAATGCGATAATGGCAATCGTATTATTATAAAAAGTTAAAGACGAAAAATATGAAAAAAATACTATTAGGACTAGCCTTTTTAGGTTTGATGACCCAAGTAAACGCGCAACAAATGGTTAATAAAGAATTTGTATCTACGGTAGGCCGTGCAGAAGAAGAAGTAACACCAGATATTATCTATATTGATGTTACCCTAAAAGAGTTTTATGAGAACGGTAACACGAAGAAAAAGGCCGCAATAGAAAAGCTAGAAAAAGATCTGTTCGATTCGGCGACAAAAGCGGGTGTAAAAAAAGAAGATTTTACCATCCAGAATATCTGGAGCTATAATGTTCCGGATAAAAAGAAAAAAGACACCGATATCTTGCTCTCCAGACAATACCGTATTAAGGTAACCAACTTGAACAATTTGGGCCAACTATTAGACGGTGTTGACAAAGCCGGTATCCAAAGCACCTATATTAGCGAATATGATTATTCAAAGAAAAAGGAGTTGGAAAAAAGTTTAAAAACCAAGGCGGTATTGGATGCAAAAGTCAATGCTCAAATTTTGGCAGAAGCCGCAGGCCAAAAAATTGGTAAAGCGATCGTATTATCTGAAACACCACAACAAATTATATTTGGCGTACAACCGATGATGCGTAATGCCATGTATAAAGGTGCTATGGCCGAAGCAGCAGACAGCGCTGGTGACAGTGGGTTAGATTTAAATATCAGACCGATGAAAGTTACGAGTGAAATCAGCGCTTCATTTGAGTTATTGTAATCATGCATAGGGAAAAAACTCCAGCAGATAAATTAAAACAAATTGACCAAGATTTCGGTTGGATTGACCGAATATCTTGGTTAATGGATAATCAATTCAAGATTGGAAACTTTCGCTTCGGACTTGATCCAGTCTTGAATCTCATCCCCTTAGGTGGCGCGATAGCGGGCTTCGGAACCTCTCTGGTTCTTGTCATAGCCATGTGGCGTAACGGCGCCAGTCCAAAATTAGTCATACGCATGTTACTCAATATCTCGATTGATGCTGTTTTGGGTAGCATTCCTTTCCTCGGAAACTTTTTTGATTTTTTTAGCAAGGCCAATGAAAAGAACATCAAATTATTACGACAACATTACTACGAAGGCAAGCATTCAGGCTCGGGTATCGGTATAATCATCAGTATTCTAACGGTCTTCTTCTTATTCATCGGTGTTACATTTTATCTTATCTGGACGTTATTCTCTTGGGCATTCTCGCTATTGAATACCCTCGGATCCTAAATAAACCTCCTTGCTTCACCTATAGGGCAGAATCCTTCGCATTTCTCTTAAAACAGTTGCCCATATCTAATATCTATTTAATAATTTTGATCGCGATAGTCATCGTGTTATGACATCCAGAACTTAATCTCAAATTTAAAATGAGCAAAAAAAGAATATTTGCACTGATTTTGATCGTCATCATGCTGGCCGCAATTTTGACTAACCCAAGCAAAGAGGAACACGAAAAGGTTGTACGCGCGAAAGCTGAACAGCTATTGAAAAGCCAGCTTCATGCGAAAGATCAAGAGTTTTTCGGATTGGGGATGCAGCTCTTCGGAAATGACATCGTCGATAAATTTATCCAAAGTTCCGTTGTGGTCGACAACTACTATTTGTTTTCGCTAACCAAAATAAAATGGCAGGGTACAGAACAGATTATCGGTGGCGGAGCTTTTAAATACATCTGGCTGAGCCCAAAAATTGATGAAAAGGCCGACGAAATTATTGCTGCATTGAAAAAGATTTAACATGCCTTTAGAAATACTTTATCAAGACGAATCCATCGTTGCAATCAATAAACCACATGGACTATTGGTGCACCGATCTGCTATTGCGCGCGATGCTTCAGCGTTTGCCCTACAGCTCCTTCGGGACCAATTAGGAAAAACCGTTTATCCCGCACATCGTTTGGACCGGAAGACCGGAGGCATTCTGTTATTTTCATTAAATAAGGAGACGGACCAATACTTACAAAAAAGTTTTCAGGAGCGTAAGATCGACAAAAAATACCTCGCTGTTCTGAGGGGCTTCGCGCCAGCAGAAGGCCTGATTGACTATCCCTTAAAAAGGGACGATGGCACCGTTCAGGAAGCACAAACATCTTTTCGCTTACTTGCTCAAGGCGAGTTGGCCGTTCCCTTCGGAAAATTTCCGACAGCACGATACAGTCTCGTCGAAGCCAACCCAATTACGGGTCGTATGCATCAGTTACGTCGCCATTTTGCACATATCTTTCATCCCATTATCGGCGATCGTCCGCACGGATGCAACAAACAAAACAGGTTCTGGAAAGAAGCCTACCAAATGGATACCATGCTATTGCATGCGTCGGAACTGACCTTTAAACATCCATTATCGGGCGACGATATTCACATCAAAGCGCCTCTACAACCCGATTTCATCCGGGTATTGGAAATATTAAACCTCAACGCGATATGTTAAAATTGATTCTCGAAGCCATTATCAGCATATCCGGTATTACCGCAGCTTCCGGTATCGTCTACCAGAACAGGCAGATACATATCGTTTCTGACAATAGCAATTATATCTACAGCTATAGTATCACAGACCAAAAGTTGTCAAAAACGGCACTACGGCAGTCTGATCCAATGGAAAATAGGGCTAAAGCAGCTAAAATGGATTTGGAATCGATCACTTTCGATGGAAGCCGCTATTATCTCTATGGTTCTGGTTCTACCCCAAACAGAAACACTCGTTTTATTTGGGACGGCAAAACAGTCCTTCAGGAAGACTACAGTAACATCTATTCTTCCTTAATGGAAAAATTCAATATTTCCAAAGAAGACTTCAATATTGAAGGCGTAGTTCATTTAAAAGATAAGATCTTATTTTTTAACCGGGGAAATGGCCCTAAAGGCATAAATGCCATTTTAGAGTATCATCCGCTTGCTGCTGAACAATCCCGCTGTATCCCGATTGAACTACCCAAGCTCAATGGCATCTCGACAGGTTTCTCAGATGCCACCCTGGTTGGAAATGAAATCTATTTTATTGCTACCGCCGAAAATGCAAAATCGACTTATCTGGATGGAGAGATCAGTGGTTCCCTCCTTGGAAAAATACCTTCCGATCTTTCCGGCAAACCCGAGACATTCGAAATTCCCGAAAAGCATAAATTTGAAGGAATCACATTGAAAGAGGAAACTGCCCATGGCCTAATGTTCCTACTATGTGAAGATACCGATAGCGAAGATGATCATATGACCATCTATTCGCTCCGGGTAAGCAATTAAATCGATTGTTCTAAAATGGATTCACAGTGAGGAATCACGTATATTTTATTAAATTTGTAGCTGATTAAAACTTAATTTTTATGTTAAAAAATACTGCCCTTTCGGAGACGCACATTGCTTTAGGAGCAAAAATGGTTCCCTTTGCAGGCTTCAACATGCCCGTACAATACACAGGCATCAATGATGAGCACGAAACAGTTCGCACAGGTGTAGGAGTTTTTGATGTAAGCCACATGGGTGAATTCATCCTAAAAGGGGAAAAAGCCCTGGATCTACTTCAAAAAATCTCTTCCAATGATGTGTCAAAATTATACGATGGCAAAGTTCAATATGCTTATATCCCCAATGAAACTGGCGGTGTAGTTGATGACTTCCTAACATACCGTATAGACGATAAGACATATTTTTTGGTTGTGAATGCGTCAAATATTGAGAAAGACTGGAACTGGATCTCCAAATACAATACAGCTGGTGTGGAGATGAAGAATATCTCTGATCAAACCTCCTTATTCGCGGTACAAGGTCCTAAGGCTGCAGATGCACTTCAATCGCTTACCGACATCGAATTAGCTCCAATGGAATATTATACCTTTGCAAAAGGTACATTTGCGGGCGTAGAGAATGTGTTGGTTTCTGCAACAGGATATACGGGAGCTGGAGGTTTTGAAATCTATGTGGCCAATGAAGATGCCCAAAAAGTATGGGATGCTATTTTCGAAGCCGGTAAAGCTTATGGAATCAAACCTATTGGTTTAGGTGCCCGTGATACTTTACGTCTAGAAATGGGTTTCTGCCTATACGGAAATGACATCGACGATAATACCTCTCCTTTAGAAGGCGGTTTAGGCTGGGTAACGAAGTTTACAAAAGACTTTGTGAATTCTGCGGCGCTTAAAGCGGAAAAAGAAGCTGGTCTAAAGAAAAAGCTCGTTGGTTTCGAAATGATTGACAGAGGCATTCCTCGTCATGATTACGAAATTGTTGATGCTGATGGAAATGTAATTGGACGTGTGACTTCAGGTACACAATCACCAACATTGAAAAAATCAATCGGTTTAGGTTATGTGGACACAGCCTTTTCAAAAGACGGCACCGAGATCTTCATTCTGATCCGTAATCAAAAAATAAAAGCAAAAGTAACAAAACCACCATTTGTGAAGTAATAAAAAAAGCCTGCTTAAAGCAGGCTTTTTTTATTACTTCTTCTTTTGTTTTGTAATAAGTTGTTGTTTACCGCTTTCTTTTTGCTGAATAAGTGATCGAACCCGTTTGCTTAAAACAACACGGAGATAGATCAAAACCACCAAAAAGGCGATGGATAATCCCGTTACCAGCATGTTGCCGGCCTTATACCCTTCAAAACCACTGTAAACTAAAAATACAATAGCCAAACTCAACACTATATTTAGAAAAAAATACTTTAACATATCACTTTTTTATTAATCCCAATACCCGCTGTCTCCATCCGCCAAAGAAATAGAATGCTCCACCAACAATGTTTAATAAAACAATCGTCAAAGCCATCAGCATCCTTTCTGTGTTAGAAATTGTCCTCGAAAGCATGATTTCCCGTAGAACCAATATTACCCATAGGAGAGACAATAGAATGGAAAGGCTACCTAATATGGGGAATATACCAAGGTTAAATAATCGCGCTAAAATAGCTACGCTATAAAAAGCAAGACTAAACAAGAAAGCTTGCTTAGTCTGATGCTCCAAATTTTTCATCTTAATAAACGTCTAACTCTGGATCGATTTCCTCTTTCCAAGCTAAAATTCCGCCTTTTAAATTTGCAAGATTGTCAAAACCCTGTTGTTCCAATAACATAATCGCCTGTGCAGAACGTTTTCCAGAACGGCATTGTACGATAACAGGTTTATCTTTCGCAATCTTATCAGCTTCGATCAGTATACCTGAAAGTGGAATATTCAATCCATTTAAATTGGATACTTCATACTCAAAGGATTCACGAACGTCTATCAACTGAAAATCTTCGTTGTTATCGATTTTATTCTTTAATTCTTGTACAGATACTTCTTTCATTTTCAAACAATTTAATAGTCAAATATACTACATTTTTTCCGAAAGTGTTCGCTTTCCTGGATGCTCAAAATCAGTCGATGTTGCTAAGAGTAGCCTCAATTTTTAGTGTATTAACGGCATTAGAAATCTTAGATGGGTTTTGCCTGTCATCGGATCATTTGAAATGGATCATTTTAGGAAGTTTATTGTCTGCACAATTCGCTTGTAGAATTTTCCTTATCTTCACCCAGACTTTACTAAGCTTTATATGAATTCAATACCTAAAATTATACTGTCTATATCTTTACTTGCACTCTCGGCAGTAAGCTATGGACAGCAAGTTATTTCCGAGCAGGAACGCCAAGATGTGAGCCGCATACTCAATACCCTAGCCGCTGACGATATGCGTGGGAGATCGGCTTTGACAAAAGACATCGAACCAGCTGCAGATTTTATCGCTGCCGAAATGAAGAGAATAGGCCTTAGCCCCTACGCAGAACAAAATTACAGGCAAACATTCCAATTGGATAAAATCTCTCCGGTAAGCAAATCCGCAACCATCAATAAGCAGCTGATCCCAGCTGACCATGTTATTTCACTTGGAAACCACGTTGATTTACAGTGGGATAATCGAAGTAGCCTTAACATCGTCGAAATAAAATCGGGCGATGATTTTGCGAAAGTATTTAGAGAACATTCTCTAGCCAAAGAAAATACACTTGTATTGGTAGACCCCTCCTTTGAAAGCTATTTTGTGCGTTTTGGTCAAATGCTCAACTCTCCTAAATTTATAGAGGACCCCTCCAAACAAAAACCATCAATTGTCTACCTTTTAACAGCGGAGAAACCCCAAACTTTTCAAATTCATATTGAACGGAAGCTTCAAAATTTCCCCTTGTTTAACGTGGCAGGAATCATCCCCGGGAAAAGTAAACCGAACGAATACGTTATCTTTTCGGGACATTACGATCATATTGGCATCCTTCAGGCAGTAGGCCAAGATTCTATTGCCAATGGCGCCGATGACGATGCCTCAGGTGTGACCGCAATGTTAACCCTGGCAGATTACTACAAAAAACAAAATAATAATGAAAGGACCCTTATTTTCGTCGCTTTTACGGCAGAAGAACTGGGCATGTATGGCTCAAAATATTTTTCCAACCATATCAATGCGGACCAGGTAGTCGCTATGATCAATATGGAAATGATCGGAAAAGATTCCAAATTCGGTCCCAATACAGTGTATATTACAAGATACGATCAGTCGAATCTTGGTGAATTAATGCAGGAAAATTTAAAAAATACAAATTTCCGATTCTATCCTGATCCATATACCAAACAAAATCTCTTTTATCGAAGCGATAATGCGGTATTGGCAGCCAAAGGTGTGCCTGCGCATTCATTTTCAACATCCCAAATGGATAAGGATGAATATTACCATACCGTAAAAGATGAAGTGTCTACATTGAATGTTCAGAATATCATTTCCAGTATAGAAGCGATCGCCATAGGCACCTCCGGAATTGTAACAGGCAAACAAACACCTTCACGGGTCGAAAAACTAAAAGATTAGGCGACAGGCCTAAGCTTTTACTTCTTTTTGCATGACATAATCGTTTAGCACATAATCATAATAAGGAATATCAATCGTTTCAATGACCTCAAAGCCCTGCTTCAAATAGAAATGGTAAGCAGGATTATTTCTATTTACGTTCAATTCAAGAATCCCTTTACCCTTTAAGATGGTTTTTTCTGAAGCGAAGTCTATCAGCGCCTTTCCGAAGCCTTTTCCTTGCACATTGGGCATCAAATAAAGCTTTTCAATACGTATACGATCCTCAAGAGTTCGCAAGGCAATAAATCCCTGACCGATACCATCTTCTTTCAAGACATAAAAAAATTGGCCATTAACCATACTTTCTGCAAGTCCCTCAACGGTATAGCTTTTTTCGAGCATAAAGTCAATTTGATCTTGTGAAAGTATCTCTCCATAAGTAACAGGCCAAATACTATGCGCCATATTTGAAATGCTTCTGATATCGCTTTGTTCTGCCAATTCTATTGTTATCATGCAATCTTTTCTCCTATTAAAATGTATTTTATATGGGAAAATTTAAGGACAAATAAGCCGTCTTTTTCCATTTCGTATTCGTTGTCATTGATCTTAATCAAGCCTTCGTGCGTGTTTTTTTCATCAGCATCAAGCCCCTCAATTCGGATTCTTTCCCCTGTAGGCTTCCATTTGGTGAAGCCTGTTGTCACAAAACAATAGCGAACTCCTTTAGAGATAAGCACAATATTAATCTGCTCCAGATAGGGCTGGTAATAAGCCACATCAAGCTGATCAGTCAGGATATTCACCGCTTTGTATTGATGTGCTATCAGGTATTCTATAGCCGTCTTTAGAAAATCATTATCATAGGAAATGATCTTTAAATTTTCCTGTGAATCGTTAATGGATTTTTTTGTAAAAACGATATCGAACTTATAACCACGCGCATCCAATAAATCGATAGTTTCCGCCTCAATGACAATTGTGGGGCTCCATTCCAGCAGCTGCCCCAAGCCCTCTTCGTCGATGAGGAAAAGGTCTTCAATCAGTAATGCAGGTTCCTGATTCTCTCGAACAATGTGATGAGATGACATATATAATTTAATAACCGAGCCTACGCAAGGTAATGTATGCCATCAACCCCGTACTAATCTCCAAAGAAGTCTCATCCACGTCAAAGGTCGGCGTATGGACAGCTGAAGAGATACCACGTGCTGCATTACCTGTACCCAAACGATAGAAACAAGCATTAATTTCTTGTGAATAATAGGAAAAATCCTCCGCGGCAGGCCATAGATCTAAGTCTACCACATTTTCCTTGCCGAGATACTCTTCTGCAAATGTCCGTGCACTTTTAGTCAATTGGGGCTCATTGATTAGAAAAGGATAGCCCTTACGGACTTCAAATTCACAAGTCGCTCCCATACTTTCAGCAATGCTCACAGCAATCTTTACCATGCGCGCATGTGCTTCAGCACGCCACTCCTCATCAAATGTGCGAAACGTACCTTCCAGATAAACCTGATCGGGAATAATATTTGTAGCTCCGTTGGCCATAATCTTTCCGAAAGATAGCACAGTCGGTGTACGTGGATCTGCAAAACGACTAGCAATCTGCTGCAAAGCGGTAATGATCTGTGCTGTAATAACAATTGGATCAATATTTTGATGCGGGTGCGCACCATGCCCGCCCCTGCCTTTGACTGTCATAAACAGTTCATCGCAGGAAGCCATATATTTTCCCTCACGGAAACCAACCTTGCCTACCTCAATAAAGGGCATCACATGCTGACCTATTATGGCTGAGGGGGCAGGATTCTGCAAAGCGCCCTCTTTGATCATTAAGGAAGCTCCTCCTGGCAAGCGCTCTTCGCCAGGCTGGAAGATCAATTTGATCGTTCCTCCAAATTCGGCTTTTAGGCTATTCAATATTTTAGCTGTCCCCAAAAGTGAGGAGGTATGTACATCATGGCCACAGGCATGCATCACTCCTGGGGTGTTGGAACCATATGAACGCCCCTCCACTTCTTGAATTGGTAAAGCATCCATATCTGCGCGCAACGCGATAACTTCATCTGAGGGTAGGTCACCTTTGATTAAAGCGACAATCCCCGTATCAGCTTTAGCCTCATAAGGAATTCCCAATTCATCCAATTGCTTTTTTACAAATGCCGAGGTATTGTATTCTTCGAAGGAAAGTTCAGGATTCTGATGAAGATGTCTACGGTTGGAAACCGTATCTTCAAAATATTGATGAGCTAAGGCCAGGACTTTTTCTTTCGTACTTGCCATAAGGTTGATTGATTTATTGATATACAAAAACGTTCTCTGAAAAAACAAAGACGTTGCTAAAATATTGACGTAACTCGCGCATGAAGGCATTTGCTTCAGAGCGACTTCTAAAATCACCTACCTTGACGCGATAATTGGGTTCATCATAGGTGATATAAGTATCAATATCTTTATACATACTTCGGAAACGTGTCTGCTCCGAAAAGGCCTGATTCCGATTCGATCCAGCAAAGATCTGTACACGGAATCCCCTTACTTTGACCCGCGTCGCCGCTGAGCGGACAACGGGTTTAGCAGGAACTACTGTCGCTTTGCTTTCGACAGGATTGATCCCCATAGCTGCCCTGAAATTTTGAAGCTGTGTAATCAATGAATCTTTGGTTACAATTACTCCACCTTTTTCTTGTGCGTTTACCTGAACTAGCGCAAACAACACAAGTGCATGTATGAAAATCAATCCTCTCTTCAGCATAGTTTAACCTTTCTTATCGATTAGTTATTTGCGCCGTGGCAATTTTTATATTTTTTTCCTGAACCACAAGGACATTCGTCATTGCGTCCAACAGTATTCTCGTTACGAACAGGTTCTTTTGGACCTTCATTCACATCCTCCTCACTCACACCTGTAGGCGAAGCCAATTCAGCTTTCGTTTCAATCGTTTTTACTGGAGCCTGCTGTACTTGTCTCGCTTGCATAGAAGTCGGTTCTTGACCAGGGATCTCTCCTTTGAAAATAAAGCTAACGACATCCTTATTCATTGAAGCCAACATCGATTTAAACAAATCAAATGCCTCCATTTTATAAATGATAATCGGATCCTTTTGTTCATAAACAGCATTTTGAACCGATTGTTTCAAATCATCCATTTCACGCAGGTGCTCTTTCCAAGCCTCATCGATTAATGCCAATACGATTCCTTTTTCAAAAGATTTGAAAACTTCTTTACCGTTGCTTTCGATGGCTTTTTTCAAATTCGCCGAAACTTGAATGCCACGGATACCATCCGTAAATGGAATAACGACATTTTCGACGATCTGACCTCTTTCCGCATACACATTATTCAATACAGGAACTGTCAAAGCACCAACGGCCTCAATTTTATGGTGGTAAGCGTTAATTGCATGCTCAAAAAGACGATCAGTCAAGCCTTCAATTTTACCCTGTGCAAATTCTTCTGCTGTAATTTCTGGTGTGATCGCAAAAATACGGATTACTTCGATTTGGAAATCTTCGTAATTACCTTGCTCTTTTGCTTCAACGACAATTTCTTCTGCTACATCAAAAATCATGTTGTTCAAATCCACGTCTAAACGTTCTCCAAACAAAGCATTTTTACGTTTCGAATAAATTACGGTACGTTGGGAGTTCATTACATCATCGTATTCCAATAGACGTTTACGGATACCGAAGTTATTCTCCTCCACTTTACGCTGTGCGCGTTCGATGGATTTGGTCAACATACTATGTTGCATCACCTCGCCCTCTTCAACACCCATTTTCACCATGATGTTAGAGATTCTCTCTGAAGCGAATAAGCGCATCAAGTTATCTTCCAAAGAAACGAAGAATTGCGAAGAACCTGGATCTCCCTGACGACCGGCACGACCACGTAACTGACGGTCAACACGACGAGATTCGTGTCTTTCGGTACCGATAATGGCAAGACCACCAGCTTTTTTAACTTCTTCGGTCAATTTAATATCCGTACCACGACCAGCCATATTCGTCGCGATGGTTACTTGTCCTGGGCGTCCAGCTTCAGCGACGATATCAGCTTCTTTTTGGTGTAACTTCGCATTTAATACGTTATGCTTGATCTTACGTAATTGAAGCATACGGCTCAATAACTCCGAAATTTCAACCGATGTGGTACCGACCAATACTGGCCGTCCCTGCTCTGTCAATCGTTGGATTTCTTCAGCTACAGCATTGTATTTTTCACGGGCCGTACGATAGATCAAATCTTGACGATCATCACGTTGGATTCCACGATTTGTCGGAATTTCTACGACATCCAATTTATAAATTTCCCAAAGCTCACCGGCCTCTGTCGACGCTGTACCCGTCATACCCGAAAGTTTGTGGTACATGCGGAAGTAATTTTGCAATGTAATCGTTGCGTAAGTTTGTGTCGCATCTTCTACTTTCACATTCTCCTTTGCTTCGATCGCCTGGTGCAGACCATCTGAGTAACGACGGCCATCCATGATACGACCTGTTTGCTCATCGACAATTTTCACTTTACCTTCATCAACGATATATTCAACATCATTTTCAAACAAGGTATATGCTTTTAACAACTGGTTGATCGAGTGGATACGCTCTGCTTTAATCGAATAATCGCGCAACATATCTTCTTTCTGAGCTGCCTTTTCTTCCAAAGTCAACGAAGACTTTTCAATTTCGGCAATCTCAGTACCAACATCCGGTAAAATAAAGAATGAAGGATCTTCACCTGTTGCTGTAATCAACTCGATACCTTTTTCTGTCAATTCTACTTGGTTGTTCTTTTCATCAATCACAAAATAAAGTTCTGCATCTACTTTAGGCATATTTTTATTTTGCTCTTGCATATAGTAGTTTTCTACTTTTTGTAAGATCGAACGATTAGCGCCTTCGCTTAAGAACTTGATTAATGCTTTATTTTTAGGCAAACCTCTGTACGCTCTTAATAATGCCAAACCGCCGCCTTCAACGTCAGAATCACCTGCCGCCAGCGCTTTTTTAGCATCATTCAAGACGGTATTGATGTACGCTTTCTGTACATGCACCAAACGCTCGATACGTGGTTTTAATTGGTAGAATTCGTGTTGATCGCCACGAGGAATCGGACCTGAGATAATCAATGGTGTACGGGCATCATCAATCAATACGGAGTCAACCTCATCGACCATGGCAAAGTGTAATTTTCCTTGCACCAATGCGTCCGGAGTCTGAACCATATTATCACGTAGATAATCGAAACCAAACTCGTTATTCGTACCATATACGATATCCGATTGATAAGCTTTACGACGTTGCGGGGAATTCGGCTGATGTTTATCAATACAGTCAACAGATAGCCCATGGAACTCAAATAACGGAGCATTCCACTCCGAGTCACGACGAGCAAGGTAATCATTCACCGTTACAATGTGTACGCCTTGACCAGAAAGAGCATTTAGATAGGTCGGTAATGTTCCTACCAACGTTTTACCCTCACCGGTTGCCATCTCGGCAATTTTACCACTGTGCAATACAATACCACCGATTAATTGGACATCATAGTGTACCATGTTCCAAGTGACCTCAGTACCTGCAGCCATCCATTTGTTTTTCCAAATCGCCTTATCACCATTGATGATAACGTTTGATTTGTAAACAGCCAATTCTCTGTCAAAATCGTTGGCAGTAACTTCTAATTCTTCGTTTTCTGTCAAACGTCTTGAAGTTTCTTTTACCACGGCAAATGCCTCCGGCAAAATATCCTTCAATACCTCTTCCAACTTCTTGTCACGGTCTTTGGACAATTTGTCCACTTGCTCGTAAATAGAAGTTTTCTTTGCCATATCGTCCTCGTCTTGATCCGCTTCTTTTTTAAGCGTGTCAATTTCTTGGTCAATATCGGCTAGGTAATTTTTAATTCTTTCTTTGAAATCAACGGTCTTGGCACGTAACTCGTCATTGGTTAGATTTGAAAGCTTCTCATATTCAGCTTTGATTTGGTCTACCACAGGCTGAATTCCCTTGATATCTCTCTCGGATTTACTTCCAAATAATTTACTTAAAAACTTTAACATAATTTTTTTTCTATCTCAACTTAAGATTTTGTACAATAATGACTCCAAAGTAAAATTGCAGACAATTTGACACTAATCGGGCAAATTTAGTTATTAGATATGATATCTAACAGCTTACATCCATTTTTTTTACGTTATTTTTATTGAAAATGTCAGTTCCTTACAGCCTGCAAGAATCCTCTACCTATTTATCCCCTTTTACGCCATCTTGACGTGAAGTTTTTCTGAGCAATATGAGCTTTAAACCGACAGTCAATTTATGATAAAAACAACTTACGGTCTGAATGCGGAATGAATCCCAGTTCCTGTGCCTTTTCAAACATCTTCGTAATTGCATCACGTCCTTCAAGCCCCAATGCTACTGAATATTTATTGACATAAAGTTCAATATGCTTGTACATCACCTCTTCACTCATTTCCTGTGCATGTGCACGAATGAATTCAAGCCCAGATTTCGGATTGGCAAATGCAAATTCTACACTTTCTTTCAAAATCGTATTCAACGTCTCCTTCACTTCTTGTGGCAGACTACGTTTTACGACAATTCCTCCAAGAGGAATCGGAAATTTTGTCGTCTTCTCCCAATACTCACCCAGATCCACCACCTTATGCAGTCCTTTTTCGGCATAGGTGAACCTATTTTCATGAATAATCAACCCTAAGTCGATGGATCCATCCAGTAAAGCTCCTTCAATATCCGAAAAAACAAGTTCTACTTTATTTTTTAATTCGGCGAATGCCAGGCTTAACAAAAAATTAGCCGTGGTATATTTCCCTGGATACCCTACTTTCAATTGATCAAACCCATCTAAACTTTCGGCCCGATCTAATTTTTGCTGCAGCAATTTTGCTAATTTCGGATCCTTCGTAATCAGCATAGGTCCTACACCAAATCCTAAAGCACTCCCTGCATCGAGCAACTCATAATCTTCAACAGCGTAGGCAAAGGCATGATAGCTCAGCTTGGTAATGTCAAGATCGCCTTGAAAAGCTTTCAGGTTCAAGGTCTCCACATCTTGATATTCCACCTCAAAATCCAGTCCTTTGGTATCTATCTTATGATGAATCAATGCATCAAAAATAAATGTATCGTTTGGACATGGAGAAAATCCTAATGTTAATTTCATGTTGTACAAAATTTTTCCCGTCGGTCAGATGGGGTTTATGAATTTTAATCAAACTGTAATTCTATGCGTGATCAGGTATAGTATCATAGCCAAAAAAGTACTTGCAATAATTCCTTTTCCCAGGTGATCTTTCCCCGATCGATACGCAAAACGTAAAAGCACTAAATTAACCAATACAGCTATAGTGTAGATGGCCATAGGCTTCTCGGGTAAAAAATGAAGTTCAAGATCCGTAAAACGTACTAAAATATAAGCCAATACTGGAGATACAGTACCGATACCCAATCCGATCCAGCTATTATTTTTCACGTTTATCGCCTCCCCTTGTATTTCCCAAATGATCAAAGCTCCATGAATTCAATTCTGGAATGGCGTGATGTGCCGTCATATCGAACTGTGTCGGAACGACAGATACATAACCATTGGCCAATGCAAAACTATCGGTATCTTCTCCTCTGTCCTGCAAGACAAATTTACCCGTTGTCCAATAATAATCACGATTGTGTGGATCAATACGTTCATCAAATTCTTCTACCCAATGTCCTCCTGCCTGTCTGCAAATTTTAATACCTTTAAAACCTGCTGTTTGGGGAAAATTAACATTCAGCAATGTATTTTTAGGGAGACCGTTAGCCAGCACCTGCTCGGCAATAGAAATCACGTAGGGTCTGCAATAGCTAAAATCCGCATCGTGAGAAAAATTATCAAGCGAAAACCCCACAGAAGGAATCCCTTCAATGGCCCCCTCTACCGCAGCAGACATCGTACCGGAATATAAAACATTGATTGAATTGTTGAGCCCATGATTGATCCCCGATACACATATATCGGGCTTTTGCCCTTTAAAAACTTTATTTACAGCAAGTTTTACACAATCTACTGGCGTTCCTGAACACTGGTACATTTCAACCCCTTCATATAAATTGATTTTATCCAAACGTAGTGGCCTACCAAGTGTAATGGCATGCCCCATTCCAGATTGTGCCGAATCAGGAGCAACGACAACTACATTTCCGATTTTCTGCATCTCTTCCAACAGCACCTTAATACCTGGCGCTGTAATACCGTCATCGTTAACAACTAAAATATTGGGTTTCATATGTAAATAATTTGCTTTTTAGATGGTCATAAGGGACCCCCAGTCCTCTCGGTCCGTGTTTATGCGTTTAGAATATGGGAATTTCTTCTTTACCATACACGAAGTTAGTAAATCTGAAACCGAGATGTAAATAATATTGACACAACAGGTAATTATTATCTGCAAAGGCCGCACATTAGGACGCCAAACAGTAAAAGCAACTGTGGAAAACAGCGGTTCAAACGAACACATGGAAGTTGGAAAAGAGCGATGAGATTTGGGTGCATCAAATGAGGATCAGATGATGACCAAATTCAATGTTTTGACAGTGCTTGTTCAGTGCTTGTTCAGTGAACACTGAAGGAATACTGACTGATTACTGTTTAAAAATTGGTTAAAAACTGTTATTAAGTAGAATTTGGTCGAAGTATATTGCAGTCATAATAGCCATGTCGATTATCTTAAAGTTGCTACCGCTTTCGGAAAACCAACCGATCACTACGACATCGTTTGCGTAAGATTGTATCGCAATTGACAAATATTAGCCCTAAATTTAGCATTCAAACAAAAATAATAATTCAGTTATGAGCATTAATTTTGAATCCCGCTATGCAATAGGGCCAAAGGAATACAAAACTTTAGATACACAAGGATTAAGGGAGAATTTTCTAATTGAAACAGTTTTTGAAGCAGACAAAATTAATTTTATCTATACCCACTACGATCGCTATATGGCCGGTGGAGCAATGCCTGTAAGCTCAAAAATCAAATTAGACACCATTCCCGCATTATTAAAAGAACCTTACTTCCTTTCTAGAAGAGAGTTGGGTATTATCAATGTCGGTGGGAACGGTCAAGTCGAAGTTGACGGCATTATTTATGATCTCAATACCAAAGAAGCCCTTTATATCGGTCAAGGTGCTCAGGAAGTTTATTTTTCAAGCCAGGATGCTGCAAAACCAGCAAAATTCTATTTAAACTCTACACCTGCACATTGCAGCTATCCAACTAAAAAGGTAACGAAAGAAGATGCGAATAAACTAGAATTGGGTTCATTGGAAACTGCCAACCACCGTACGATCAACCAGATGTTATTGAACAAAGTGGTACAAACCTGCCAATTACAGATGGGCATGACTGAGTTAAAACCCGGATCTGTATGGAATACAATGCCATCCCACACCCACGATCGTCGTATGGAAGTCTATTTCTACTTTGAATTACCTGAAGGTCAGGCTGTATCACATTTTATGGGACCTATCGATGAAACCCGCCATATTTGGATACACAACGATCAGGCTGTAATTTCACCGCCATGGTCAATTCACTCAGGAGCAGGAACGTCCAATTATACATTTATATGGGGAATGGCAGGTGAAAATTTAGATTATGATGATATGGACAAATGTGCCATCACAGAATTGAAGTAATATGAAAAAAACACTCGTATTGAGTTTAGCGCTAGGGCTTTCAACACTTGCTTTTGCGCAGAACAACAAAACCATTACTGTAAACAACTCTTCCGATAGCGCAAGAACAGAGTTGATCAGTATCCCTTATACTACATTTGAAAAACACTTCGCATTAAAAAACAGTGTATTTACTATTGTGGACAAGGATAAAAAGGAACTGGCCTATCAGCTTGAAAAACTAGGAAAACCGACGGCACAAAATATTTTGATTCAAATAACCGTTGCTCCTAGAAGCTCAACAACCTTTGGGGTTAATGGAAATAAACCCGCAACTGTCACCCCAAAGACTTATGCAAGATACGTCCCTGAACGCAAAGATGACTTTGCATGGGAAAACGATATTGCAGCGTTTAGAGCCTATGGAAAAGCTTTAGAAGGCAGCTCTGAGGATGCGCAAGGTTTTGACTTCTGGGCAAAACGTAGCAATGATCTTATTGTTGACGAATGGTATAAAACTGGGGACTATCATGCCGATCATGGCAAAGGATTAGATTATTATTCCGTCGGACAAACCTTAGGTGTCGGCGATGCAACGCCATTTATTGACGAACAGGTCGTTTACCATAAGCATTATCGTCAATACGAGGTCTTGGACAATGGTCCGCTACGATCCACATTCAAACTTATTTATGAACCGGAAAATGTAAAGGGTCAACAGCTACAAGTCGAAAAAACAGTTTCTTTAGACGCTGGGAGTCAATTGAACAAGATAAGCTATTCCATCAAAAACACAACCGCTGCCGCTACGCCAATTGTTGTGGGGATCGCTAAAAGAAAAGAGGAAAAACCTCAAATTCTAAATGATGTAAAGAATGGCATTTTAGCCTATTGGGAGCCTGCAGAAGGAGATAAAATTACAGGAACAGCCGTTATTTTACCAAAAGTAAAGTATGTGTTCAAAGATAGCCCAAAACAATTTTTACTGGCAACCACCGTCAAAAATGATAAACCCTTAGTTTATTTTGCGGGTGCTGCGTTCAATAAAGCTGGCAAAATAGGGAATTTTGAGCAATGGCAGTCTTATGTAAAAACATTCAAAAACAATTTAGATCAACCATTAACAATAAAATATTCAAAATAATGTCCATACTGCAATCTTTTGACTTAAGTGGGAAAGTAGCCTTGGTAACAGGCTGCAAAAGGGGAATTGGCAAGGCAATTGCCGAAGCATTGGCTGAAGCTGGGGCAGATATTATAGGCGTTTCGGCGTCATTGGAAATTGAAGGCTCCGCAGTAGAAAAATCCGTAAAAGCATTAGGCAGAAATTTCTATGCCTACCAATGTGATTTCGCCAAACGGACAGCGCTTTACGCGTTTATTGAAAAGGTAAAATCAGCGCATCCTGCGATTGATATCCTTTTTAATAATGCCGGAAATATACTTCGAAAACCTGCCGCTGAGCATCCTGATGAATACTGGGATGAAATCATCGAAATCAATCAAAATGCACAGTTTATATTGACGCGCGAGATTGGAAAGGACATGATTTCACGTGGAACTGGAAAAATCGTATTTACAGCATCTTTATTAACTTTCCAAGGTGGCATCAATGTTCCAGGATATGCCGCTTCAAAAGGTGCCGTAGGATCCATGGTAAAGGCTTTTGCAAATGAGTGGGCTTCCAAAGGTGTCAACGTAAACGGGTTTGCTCCGGGGTATATCGCCACGGATAATACCGAGGCTCTGAGAGACGATCCCGAACGCTCAAAGTCCATTTTGGACCGTATACCTGCAGGACGCTGGGGAACTCCAGAAGATTTTAAGGGGCCAGCTGTATTCCTCGCTTCAAAAGCTTCCGATTATGTTCATGGAACCATCCTAACAGTCGATGGTGGCTGGATGGGAAGATAAAAGTCAATCTTTACGATGAGTTTGTTTTAAAAGTCTTTATTCTCAGGAGTAAAGGCTTTTTTTACAATTCTAAATCCCAGATTACTAAAAGATGCATTGGGACTAACTGAACCTATATATACGGTATTAAAAGCGGCACAGCTATTTTTACTACACCACCAGGACCCTCCACGGGCATGTGCAATAGAGCGGTCGCCATCTCTTTCGAGCTTTCCGGTGCAAAATTCAAATACATTACCAAAGATATCATAAAGTCCCCATGGATTGGGTTTGAATTTTCCGACCGGAGAAGTATAGAGATAACCATCGGAATAATCAGCTTTCAAATGATCTCTACCATGCCATACATTTGCATAATCGCCCATATTCTCTTTACTGAAACCTTCAAAATAATAGCCTTCGCTTCCGGCTCTAGCTGCCACCTCCCACTCATCAAAAGATGGCAATCTACAATTTGCCCATGTACAATAGGCCAGCACATCTTTATAAGAGATACAGGTAACTGGGTGATCCATCTTGGCCGCAATTCCGCCACGAATTACACCATTCGGAAAGCGCCAATAGGCCGTACTATCCTGCAACCAGCGAAACTCCGCCAGGCCAGGCTCAAAGACCATGGCATTATGGTAGCGTTCTGCTAATGTCTTGTAACCCGTTGCCTGAACGAATTTTTCAAATTCGGCATTCGTCAGCTCAAATTTCGAGATCCAGAACGATTCGATATGCACTGTTCTTTTGGGATTATCTAAGCTTGCTGTATCGCCCAAATGATAGTCTCCAGCTGGAATTTGGATATAGTTTCCAGCTTGGGCTTCACATTGGAGATGTAAAACAATCAATCCTATCAAATAGAGTAATTTCCTCATTCTCCTTGCCGTTTGTTATAATACAAATTTGACGTTTCGAATACTAAAAATCCAACTTCACTACTTGCTTTTTTTCTCATCGTAATATTTAAGCGCCCGACTAAAGATCAGCGCCTCATTTTCTTTGTTGTAATTTAGATACGAATAATAATTACTGTCCTCTCCATACAACTTTTTAAATGAACTGGATTTTATAAATTCACTGTATTCACCACGTTTCATCAGTAATAACAGCAACGTCAATGCATCTTTATCCTTTGGTGTTTTCTTGGCATAATCAACAATAAAAGGGATCATCTGCCAGCCATTAATCTCCACTATGGCATGCTTATAATTTACCCCCATCCGTTTGCTCCGGACAACAGATTCCTGAATAAGCTTCATCACCGAATCCCTATTTTCCTGCAAAAAATCAGTCTGTCTTTGCGACCAAGAGGATTCATTAAAGCCTTCCAATAATGTAGCAAATATTTTTTTGTCGATCTGTGTCTGGTACTCGGGTATAGCACAATTTTGCGCATATTGCTCGGCATGAATCATGGTATAGGTGAACTTTTCACGCAGCGTTAGCTTTTTAAAATCAACGGCTGAAATCGCATTTATTCCCGCATCTGTTGTTTCCTTATCTTCTTCGGGGATTATTGTTGAAATTAATGCTTTTACTTTGTCCAAACCGTAAGGCGGTATGGTCATTTTGCTCCGCAGCTCAATAGCAGCAGGATCCATAAAAAGACTATTGTCATCCGCACTATCCGTCTGTGCCAAACCGGTCCCCCAATACACGAAACACATAAACAATAAAACGATTTTTCTCATAGCATACGAATTAATATATTTTTCTCTATCATAAACCTCCCCAAAAAGCCCAGAATTAAACTTGAGACTCATACCGCTAACTAAACAAGCCTGATAGGTAAAAAAACAGGTTCTCACGAATGATTGCTTTTATTTCCAGGCTATTTTAATTATTCATTAAAGATCGTCTTATCTGAGCTTAAAAGTGAAATATTATTCCTGCAAAAATTATTCCTTAATATTTTCTTGAGATACCTACAAACAAAAATCCCCGGATTTAATAAAACCCGGGGATATTATGCTTCATTTACTTCCATTTATATCAAGAATATAAACCTTTCTTATCAATAAATTCAATCACCTTTTTAGGTGTAAAGAATTGAATATTCTTGTTTTCCTTGATTGCATTTCGCAAAAAGGTAGAGGATAATTCCATTAGTGGGGTGTCGGTCATCGTGATAGCGGGATGATCTTTAAATTTTTCATTATCGAACCCTGGTCTAGGATAAACATAAATCTGGTAATCACGCAAGATAATATCCGCATTCTTCCACTTTTCCAGCGATTCCAAATTGTCTTGTCCCATAAGTAGCACAAATTCCCGGTTTGGATATTTCTCGCTAAGATGCGTTAAGGTATCGATGGTATACGATGGTATTGGCAAATGGAATTCAATGTCACTTACTTTCAAATGATCACAGTCTTCCAAAGCCAGATTTAGCATTTCCAAACGGTCATAAGGGTCTGCTAAGGTGGACTTCTTTTTAAATGGATTCTGTGGAGAGACCACAAACCAAACTTCGTCAAGTCCAGTAAAATTGGCCATATAGTTAGCTATAATCAAATGCCCTATATGCACCGGATTAAAAGAACCAAAAAACAAACCAATCTTTCGCATGAACTTATTTATTGATAAATCCCATGACAATTTCTTCCGCATCGGCACATGCTGTAGCTAAATCAAAATTGTTCAATATGACATCAAATTTATTGGCATAGGTAAGTTCCAATTCTGCTTTCGCAAAACGCTCTTTCAGCTTTTCTTCCGAATCCGTTCCACGTCCTGTCAAACGCTCCTTAAGCACCTCCAATGATGGCGGTTGTACGAAAATAGAAATTGCCTGTTCTGGGAATTTTGATTTCAAACGTAATCCACCGACAACGTCGATATCAAAAATAACATGTTTACCTTCTTTCCAAATACGCTCAATTTCTGAACGCAAAGTACCATAGAAAGTCCCTGAATATACTTCCTCAAATTCGATAAACTCCTGTTTTGCTACCTTATGCAAAAATTCTTCTTTCGACATAAAATAGTAGTCCTTTCCATTTACCTCCTGCCCTCTTGGATCACGTGTACTTGCTGAAATGGAAAATTCAATCTTATCACCGTGTTTACTTAAAAGATCTCTTACTATTGTCGTTTTTCCAGCTCCCGATGGTGCCGAGAATATAATTAATTTACCGCTCATTCTTATAATACGTTGAGCAATTGCTCTTTTATTTTTTCCAATTCTTCTTTCATTCTGACCACGATCTGTTGAATGCCGGCATGGTTAGCTTTGGAACCTAAGGTATTGATCTCCCGCCCCATTTCTTGTGAAATAAATCCCAATTTTTTCCCGTTTGAATCCGCAGAATCAAATGCCTTTAAAAAGTAATTGCAATGGGCGCGCAACCGGACTTTTTCTTCGGTCACATCCAATTTGTCAATGTAGTAAACCAACTCCTGTTCAAATCGGTTCTGATCCACATTATCTTTACCCACCGTATCATTTAAAAATTGTTCAATACGCTGTCTGATCAAAGGAATACGTTCTACTTCTAAGGCCTCTACTTCTCCAAGGTAAGTTAAAATAAGCTCCGCGCGCTTCTTTAAATCTCCAGCAAGCACATTACCCTCGTCTTCACGAAATGTAGTAAAACGTTTGACCGCATCATAGAAAGCATCCATCAATACTTTGGATTCTTCATCATCAACGGAATCATCATTATTGGTAATTACCTCAGGCATATTTAACGCCAGTTCAAACAGATTGACATTGGTATCGTTAAGTTCCAAAGCGATCTGCTGCAATTGACTGTAATATTTTTTGAGTAAATCAGCATTAATAGAAGATGCCTTCGCCGTTTGATCCGTGTATTCAACAGTTACATTCATGTTCACTTTACCACGCTCAATAAGTTTACTGCTCTCAGTGCGCAGGGTCAATTCTTTGTCCGAAACAACTTTGGGCAAGCGAAGATTTAATTCAAGGAATTTTGAATTTAAGGACTTTATTTCGACACTATATTTAACTTTACCGTTATCAGCGGAAGCCGTGCCATATCCTGTCATGGATTTTATCATATGCAAAGGTATGACTTTTCAGTAAAAATTGAATACCCTGCGTCGATTAATTGCTGATACTCCCCAAATTACCTTTCATTTATCTACCAGTCGTGCTTGGCTATGATAACAACTAAATAACTTTCATAAGGTTTGGCACCTTTACACTCGACGTAACCAATTCCGACATCGTATAGCGAAGCATTCCACTGATCCATGCCCAGTAAATGTGTGCGATGATGATAACCCGGAGCTTCCTTTCCAATAATTAGAGCCTTAATGCCAGCGGTAGCACTAGATCGGTTGGCCGCAATAGACTCAAAATTGTTTGCATTTAGTTTGGACAGCCATGTTGGGTTAAGTTGATATCCGGCTTCGTCAATGAAATAATTTGGTCCATACCCCTCAGGTGAAACATGGTCAAAATAGGAGCGCTTGGCCATATCTTTTGCCCGATAAACTGCAACCTCCGCCAACTCCTTATTCCAATTGAGTTTGGTCCGTTTAATCTTCTGCAAGTTGAAGAGCTTCAGCTCTTTCTTATACCGTTCTGGATTCGTACGGATTTTGTTCAGTAATTCATAGGCCTCGGTCGCCTGATGATGATCGACAACGATACGTTGGGCAAAAATAGACTGTGTAAAAAGCAGGGTAAATGCTAAAACCAAATAGTTCATACGTAAATAATATCTTCTTGAGTGAGCTGACGAGATATCCAAACTATCGTCTCCCCTTCGCTTTTATAGAGTCTAACCTCTTGTTTATAGGCAATGTTTGTACTTTTTGATAGGGATATTTCGTACCAATCCTTTAACCTTAAAAGACTGCATTTAGTATGTAACGTTTAATCTTTTTTTGTTTTTGTCTGCGAAAAAAACTGTATAAGCATGGGTATTAAGCTAATAAAGATAACCGCCAAAATAACAAGGGAAAAATTATGCTTAAAAAATGGTATTTGTCCAAAATAATAGCCAGCCAAAATAAATAATGAAACCCATAATATGCCCCCAAGTATATTATATTTCCCGAAGGTTGTATAGGGCATACGGCCAATGCCTGCCACAAATGGTGCAAAAGTCCTTATAATCGGTACGAATCGGGCATATACAATAGTCCTTGTTCCATGCTTAGCATAGAAATCTTGCGTTTTTTGCAGATAAGCCGGTTTAAATAACCTTGATCCAGGCTTAAAAACCCGAACTCCAAAATATTTGCCAATTTCATAATTCACAAAATCACCGAAGATAGCGGCAAAAATAAGAATGACTATAAATAATGGTAAGGAAAGCTGACAATCCGGACGGGCAATGATTGCTCCCAAGGCAAATAAAACGGAGTCACCAGGGAGGAATGGGGTAACAACAAATCCTGTCTCCGCAAAAATGATTAAAAACAAAATCAGATAAGTCCAATTTTCATAACTATTGATCAGTTGCAATAGATGCTGATCGATATGCAGGATAAAATCAATAAGCTGTGAAATGAATTCCATTTTTTTGATCTATAAAAAAAGGGAATCTTATTGGATTCCCTTTTTAGTTTTTATCTTTTCTTTTACAAGCTCGAAGATTATTGGCAATATGGATATAAAAATAATAATCAATACGACCTTCGAGAAGTTATCTCTTATAATAGGGATATTTCCTAAAAAGTATCCTGCTAGGGTTATACCTCCCACCCACAAGACGGCACCTACGACATTATAGGTAATGAAAGTACCATAATTCATCCTTCCAATACCACCAACAAAAGGCGCCAAGGTCCGTACGATTGGTACAAAGCGAGCGATAACAATTGTTTTACTGCCATATTTCTCATAAAAAGAATGTGTTTTGGCAATTTGCTCGTCTTTGACAACCTGTTTACCAAAGAGCTTAAATCTTGTAAGGCGCATACCAAAATGTTTACCGATAGCATAATTTAAGGAATCTCCAGAAACTGCGGCGATCAATAAAATGAGAATCATCAACCATACGTTAAGATCATTCGGTTGTGCGGCAAGCATACCTGCAGCAAACAACAACGAATCTCCTGGTAAAAAAGGCATTACAACCACTCCAGTTTCTACAAAAATGATGAGAAACAGAATAAGGTATGTCCAAGTCTGATAATCATTGACTATTTCAACCAAATGTTTATCGATATGGAGAATAAAGTCAATAAGATGCGTAACTATTTCCAAAGCGAAAAGACGATTAAGCGTTGTTTAACATAACCGGCATCACCAACATCAAAATATCTTCATGATCTTCAGATACAGCCGGAATCAATAAACCAGCACGATTTGGTGTACTCATCTCCAAAACAACTTCTTCACTTTCCAAGTTATTTAACATCTCGACCAAGAATTTAGCGTTGAAACCAATTTCCATATCATCGCCTTCAAATTGACAGGATAAACGTTCATGCGCTTCATTCGAGAAATCAAGATCTTCTGCAGAGATATGCAATTCACTACCCGAGATCTTTAGGCGAACCTGATGTGTGGTTTTATTAGCGAAAATCACCACCCGTCTCAATGTATTTAAAAACAATAGTCTATCGACAGTCAACTTATTTGGATTGACTTGAGGAATTACAGCAGCATAATCTGGGTAACGCTCATCAATCAACCGACAGATCAAATTGATATTACCAAAGCTAAAGAATGCATTGGTTTGATTATATTCAATAGATACTGTAATATCATCGGATGGCAATGAAGATTTAAGTAAAGAAAGTGCTTTTTTCGGTAAAATAAGGGATGCGGGTTTCTCCGCTCCGATATCCGTTCTTGAATAACGCACTAACTTGTGCGCATCAGTAGAGACAAAAGTCACATTCTTTTCAGCTAATTGGACCAAAACACCAGACATAGCAGGCCTCAACTCATCATTACTGACGGCAAAGATCGTCTTACTGATTGCTTCAGACAGAATAGGCGCTGGCATCTGAATGACTGAACCATTATCTATTGAAGGAATTTTAGGAAAATCGTCAGCATTCTCTCCACTCAATTTATATTTCCCATCACCGGCACTGATCTCAATAGCCAAGGTATTCATGTCTACTGAAAATGCTACTGGTTGATCTGGCAAAGTTTTTAATGTCTCGATCAAAATCTTCGACGGCATGGCTACTCTTCCCTCTTCCTTTGCTTCGATCTGTAAAGAAGTAACCATACTTGTTTGCAGATCCGTAGCAGAAATAGTCAAGTTATTGTCTTTTATTTCAAAAAGAAAGTTTTCCAAGATTGGCAAAACAGTACTTGTACTGGATGCACCATTGATAGCTTGTAACTGCTTTAATAAAATTGATGTTGATACAATGAATCTCATTTCCTGAATACTAATTATTATGTGCAATAATACACAAATTAATCAATATTTTTCAGTTTTATGGGCGCCTTTCTTTCCACATCAGGCGATTTCAATCGTTCAAATAAGCAATTGTATTTCAATTAATAAGCACAGCGCCAAAAGTATAGAAAGCAAATTGGGCCCAATAAATCACAATATTTATTACATTTGTATAATAGCAGTATTGTATGCAGTTTAAAGAGATCATTGGGCACAAAGACATCAAGGAACATTTAGTTCGCACAGTTCAAGAAAACCGTGTGAGTCACGCGCAATTATTTCTTGGTCCTGAGGGTTCAGGCAGCCTTGCTCTTGCTTATGCTTATGCGCAGTTTTTGAATTGCGAAAACCGGCAATTGACAGACAGTTGTGGCGAATGTCCATCGTGTCGAAAATATAGCAAACTGATCCACCCTGATCTTCACATGTCGTATCCTTTTATAGCCAAGCATAAGGAAGATACAGCAACAGATTATGCGGACAGCTGGCGAAAATCTTTTCTATCCAATCCCTACATGGGACTGGAATATTGGCGCAATCAGTTGGATGCGGACAATAAACAGGTGAATATCAATATTGCAGAGGCGCATGGTATCATCAAAAAATTAAGCCTAAAGTCCTTTGAAGCGGAATATAAAGTTTTAATTATGTGGTTGCCCGAATACTTGGACACACAAGGCAATGCGCTGTTAAAGTTAATCGAAGAACCACCCGAAAAAACGCTCTTTATTCTAGTTGCAGAAAATCAGGACAAAATATTAAATACGATCATATCACGTACGCAATTGGTCAAAATAAAGAAGTTGGATCACATGGAGGTCGCACAACATCTCAAGAGCGTATATCATCTTTCGGATCAGGAATCAGCTGAAATTGCGTTTATAGCGGATGGAAACCTGCAAGAAGCCATGAATCAAATTCAATCGCAAACAAATAATCATTTTGGCATTTTAGTCAATTGGTTGCGTTTCATTGTTTCAGATGCTGGAACCAATATGATCTCGTTAGTGGAAGAAGAACTCTCAAAAATGGGGCGAGAAAACCAAAAAAGCTTTCTTTTTTATGCAATTAATATGATGCGTCAAATTATATTAATCAAAGAAGGGCTTTCCAGTTTAGTGTTCTTACCGGCCAAAGAATTGGATTTTGTTCAGAAATTTGCAGTACACTATACCGTTGAGCAAATTGAAGCAACAATAAATCTATTTGAGGAAACACATTATTTTGTAGAAAGAAATGCAAATCCCAAAATATTATTTTTAGATTTATCTTTGCAGTTAACATTAATATACAAGTACAAAACGTTTCCGAAAGGAACTCAATATATATAAATAGAAAACTATGGGATGTGGCAGTTGCTCATCCGGCGGAGGTTGCGGTACTACCACGACAAATGGTACACCAGCAGGATGTCAGAACAATGGCTCTTGCATGACTAGCGGATGTAATAAATTAGATGTATATGACTGGCTTTCCGATATGGATATGCCTTCAAACTATAAACCATTTAATATCGTCGAAGTACGATTCAAGGGATCACGAAAAGATTTCTTTATTAATGTAGACAATACCTACCTAGAAATGGGGGAAATGGTGGTCGTAGAACCTTCTACCGGTGGCTATGATGTCGGACATGTCTCCTTAACAGGTGAATTGGTCAGACTACAATTAAAAAAGAACAATGTTACCCCAGAAATGGTAACTAAAAAAATCTATCGGAAGCCCAATGAAATGGATGTAGAGAAGTATAACGCAGCAAAAGATCTCGAATGGGAAACGATGCACAAAGCCCGTAAACTGGCTTTGGACCTGGGTTTGTCCATGAAGATTTCTGATGTTGACTACCAGGGTGATAAAACCAAGGCTACCTTCTACTACACAGCTGAGGGCCGCGTGGATTTCCGTGAGCTTATCAAAAAAATGGCCGAATCTTTCAGGATACGCATAGAAATGCGCCAGATAGGTATGCGACAAGAAGCTAGCCGCCTCGGTGGCATCGGCTCCTGTGGTCGCGAACTTTGCTGTTCAACCTGGTTAACGGATTTCAAAACGGTTTCTACATCGGCAGCACGTTATCAAAATCTTTCGTTGAATACGTTAAAATTAGCGGGCCAATGCGGAAAATTAAAATGCTGTCTCAATTATGAATTGGATAGCTACATGGATGCTTTAAAAGACATCCCAAATAATATCGACCGCATCGAAACACAAAAAGGAGTTGCTTATCTTCAAAAGACCGATATCTTCAAGAAAATGATGTGGTTCTCTTTTCCTGGAGCTGAAAATTGGATTGCCATCCCCGTTCAACAAGTCAAAGAGCTTGTCGAAATGAATAAGCAGGGAATCAAACCGGAAGCTATTTCGAGTGCAGTAGATAACGATGAAGTCAGAGAAGAGAAAAATATCAACTACGATTATGAAAATGTGGTCGGCCAAGATAGCTTAACGCGACTTGATGATCGGAATAAAAGAAAGAAAAAAAGAAAATCAAAAAGCAACACAGTCAAACCGGAAAATAAGGCTGGACAAAAGACTGAAAAGTCGGACCCAAATCCACCCAAACAAGGGGGAAAACCTCAGGTAGCGAACGATTCTACAGCACCTACGGTGAATAAAGACAATAAAGAAGGTGGGAATAGACCAAAGAAACGTTTTAACCGCCATCGGAATAAAAACAAAGGTAATAACAACAATGCTGCTCCAAAAGCAGAATAAAAAAAAATATGCCTAATTTTAACCCATTAGGCATATTCTTTTTATAAATAAACATGAGACTCAAACGCACACCATTTCTTATTGGTATATTATGTATTTGCATAGGGGGTTCTTGTGAACAGACTTCCATTATAAATGATAACAAACCCATTGATAATAAAGCTTGGTTGAATACATCACCGTCTAGCTTTCAATTTCATATTAGCGATAAAGCCAAACGATATGATGTATTAATGGATGTCCGTCATACACCGGAATATGCCTTTTCGAACCTTTTTATCCTGATCTACCAACGTGGTCCAGATAAGAAGCAATCTATTTTCCGCAAAGAAATAAAAATGGCTCGATCCGATGGAAAATGGCTCGGAAAATCCTCAGGGAGCTTATATAATAACCAATCCATAATCCATAAAGATTACCTATTTCCGGATACAGGTATGTATACTATTTCCATCATGCAGAATATGAAAGAAAATCCGTTGAAAGAAATCACCGACGTCGGACTAACGGTTATTCCAAAATGATTGCTTTTTTACGTTATCTATTATTCCCCTTTTCGATCCTATACGGCTTAATCGTATGGCTAAGAAATAGACTATACGATTTCAAGCTGCTCAGCTCAAAGTCATTTGAAATTCCCACGATTGTAATCGGTAACCTTTCTGTCGGAGGTACAGGAAAAAGCCCAATGACTGAATTTGTTGTTTCGAGCCTCAAAGATCAGTATAAAACAGCAATACTTAGTCGAGGCTATGGGCGGGTGACTAGCGGATTTCATTTGGTAAAGACCGATTCGCTAGCAAACAATGTTGGCGATGAACCCTTACAATTCAAAAATAAATTTCCATCGGTTACCGTTGCGGTTTGTGAAGACCGCTGTACGGGAATAGAAAAACTTCAATCAGATCATCAACTGATTATTCTGGATGATGCCTATCAGCATCGAAAATTATCGCCGCTTTTTAATATTCTATTGTTTGATTTTTTATCATTTGGTAGTCCCATGTTTGTTTTTCCTACAGGAAACTTTAGGGACTTACTGATTGAAGCCAAACGGGCGCAGATTATAACAATTACCAAATGTCCAATAGATCTCTCGAACCCTGATAAAAAGCGTATAGAACATAAAATCAGACGCTATAATAAGAACGCATTAATTACTTTTAGCCATATAAATTACTTTCAAGCCATTGACAGCGTCGGAAATACGATCGATTTCAACGACAGCGATGTTATTTTGGTTACAGGCATTGCCAAACCGCAACCGCTCGTGGATTATATCAAAAAGAAGGCAAATTTGGTCAAACACCTATCTTTTGGGGATCATCATACTTTTAGTGAATCAGATATTGAACAAATTACAAAATCCTACCGAAGCCTAGCTAGTAGTAACAAAATGCTGTTGACTACCGAAAAAGACTTTCAGCGGTTAAAACCATTTCAACAACAATTGGCGGCTATTGATTTGGCCTATCTTCCAATAGGCCTACAATTTCATGATCCTATCCATAAAGAACTATTCCTTAAAACAATCCATAATGCAGTAGCTCAAAGTGTTAATCAACCTTAAATTTTGTTAAGATAAATTGCTATACTAGACTTTTTCCTCAAATTTATATTCAATAGGTAAACGAAACTATTTAAAAGTCTTTTCGGTCCATAGGGATGGACAATAAACAAATAGAGTGCACAATTACAATGATTGGCATTCATGATATAAACTATACAAAGATGAAAAAGAAAATTTTAATGGCAGTAGCCTGTTTATTATTAAGCGCTACAGGAGTTTTTGCGCAACAACGTCAACAACGCAGTCCTGAGGAACAAGCTAAAATGCGTGTAGAGCATCTTGACAAATTACTTAGCCTCAATCAAACACAAAAGGATTCGATCTATAACCTTACATTGACCCAAGCGCAACAACGGGCTGCTCTTCGAAACGATGGCAGAGATCGCAAGGCAAATATGGAAAAATTCAAACAGCTTCAGGAAATACAAACAGCTAAGATCAAATCTTGGCTTAGTCCCGAACAAGGTAAGTTATTTGACGAACAACAAGAAAAAATGAAGGAAAGAATGTCTAAACGTTCCGATAATTAATGATTAAAATTCTTTTAAAGAAAGGCTCTTGTTTTATGTACAGGGGCCTTTTTTATTGCTTGTATCTATTTTGTGTATACCATTATTTACCCATACAAGTCTTAGTCAATGCAGTATATTTTAATCATCACGAGGTGATCGCGCCGAACAAGATATCCGGCATCGGATAAATCATCGTTACCTTGTTTTGTTTATCCTAAACAAAACCAACGTATTGTTTTACAATCTATTAACACATTATCCTGTGTTAAAAATTTGTTAAAGTAACAACTTTAATACAATATAAATACCAATTCAAAGTTTTATAGTAAAACAGTTTAATTGTAACTTTTTAAATACAATAGATATGAAAAAGCTAATTTTAACAGGAATCGGATTCTTTTTGGCCCTCAGCCTAACATTTGCCCAACAGGGTACTCCGGAGGAAACTGCGGCAAAAGCAACAACTGAACTTGTTCAGAAACTGAATCTGAATGATGAGCAAAAGACTGCAGTATCAACTATATTATTGGATCAGGCAAAAACCGAGCAAACGATAACAAAAGACAGTAGCTCCTCTGCTGAAGTAAAAAATGAAGCACTAAATAAGCTTCAAAGCGAGGTAGACACCAAAGTCAGCCAGCTGCTAACCGAGGATCAAAAAGCACTTTACCAAAAAATAATTGCTGAGAGACCGGCGAAATCAGCCCCTGGGACAAAACAACCAGTAACAACTGACCCCACGCGTTAATAGTGAAAAAAATAGAGAATAAACATTGAATAATTTCATCTAAAATTAAACATCATGAAAAAGCTATTTTTAACAGGTATAGGTTTCTTTCTAGCAATGAGCCTAACATTTGCACAACAAACAACCCCAGAAGAGAATGCAACCAAAGTGGTGACCGAATTAGTGACAAAGCTAACATTAAACGAAGAGCAAAAAACAGCTGTGTCAACCATCGTATTAAACCAAGAAAAGGCTATTGCAGCCGTTATCCAGGACGCGACAGCTACAGCTGATGCCAAAAAGGAAAGCATAACCAAAATTCAAGGTGAATCCGATACTAAGATAGCACAACTGCTCACCGATGAACAAAAGACAGCTTATCAGAAATATGTCACAGAGAGACCCCCAGTAAGTATTCCTGCGACTCAAGAAAAAACTGAACAAAACGAATCCGGCAACGGACAGAGCAATCAATAACAACAATCGTTCTATTAAGAATGAAAAACCTCTAGACTAGATTATGTCCAGAGGTTTTTTAATACCTTACAAGAGCTTAAATGCATTAAAAAAGGGCTATCCAATCATCTTGGACAGCCCCTTTTGTTTACTGCTTACGGTAATTGACATTAAGATTTCAATTTTTTCATAATGTCACTTACATAAGTCTTAAATTTCTTGTCAGTTTCAATTAAATCCTCTACGGTTTGACATGCATAAATGACTGTCGAGTGGTCTCTTCCTCCGAAGAAAGCTCCGATCGATTTTAGTGAAGATTTGGTATGAGCTTTTGCTAAATACATCGAAATTTGCCTGGCCTGCACGATTTCACGCTTCCTAACTTTCGACTTTACCATATCTACAGGAACTTCAAAATATTCACAAACTAATTTCTGAATAAAATCCATTGAAATTTCCTTATGGGTATTCTTCACAAAGTTCTTCAACATCGATTTTGCTAAACCCAAATCGATCTCTTTCTTGTTCAATGTAGATTGAGCCAATAATGAAACCATAGCTCCTTCCAATTCACGAACACTGTTATCGATTTGTGTTGCGACATATTCCACTACATTTTCAGGTAAGTCAATACCGTCAGAATACATCTTCTTCTTCAAAATTGCCATTCTCGTCTCAAGATCAGGAATCTGAATATCTGCAGATAACCCCCATTTAAAACGACTAAGCAAACGTTCCTCCAAACCAGCTAAATCCTTAGGTGCCTTGTCTGAAGTTAAAATAATCTGCTTTCCAGATTGATGCAAATGATTAAAAATATGGAAGAAAATATCCTGTGTTTTTTCTTTACCAGCAAAATTATGCACATCATCCATAATGATGACATCCATTGCTTGATAAAAGTTAACGAAGTCATTGATTGTGTTATTTTTCAATGAATCCACAAACTGTTGACAGAATTTTTCACAAGACACATAAATGACCAGTTTATCGGGAAGATTTCTCTTGATTTCATTTCCGATTGCTTGGGCAAGGTGTGTCTTTCCTAAACCAACATCACCATAAATCATCAAAGGGTTGAATGAAGTACCACCCGGTTTATTCGCCACAGCATATCCTGCAGAACGAGCAAGACGGTTACACTCACCTTCGATAAAATTTTCGAATGTATAGTTTTGATTCAATTGCGGATCAACCTGCAATTTTTTCAATCCAGGAATAACAAACGGATTTTTGATATCCCTATTTAAAGATACCGGCACAGGGATAGATTGCCTTTTCCCTTCTGCTCCATTGCCATTCGATGGAAGATTAGTCGTATAAGGATGAGAAGCTGAAGACTTCTCCACTACAATATTGTATTCCAATCTACCTTGTTCTCCTAGGAATTTCTTTACGGTCTTGCGAAGAATTCCTACATAGTGTTCTTCCAACCACTCATAAAAAAATAAGCTAGGCACTTGAATAGTCAAAACGTCACCCTCCAAACGGACTGCTTTCACAGGTTCAAACCAGGTCTTGAAACTTTGTGCTGGTATATTATCTTTGATAATCGAAAGACAATTATTCCAGACACTTGAATACGTTTTTTCCATTCTAAAATTGTTAATAAGTTGATTTACAATACGCGACAAAAAATATGTTGATAACTTTCTCTGAGAACGAAGATGACAAAAAAAAATCAGCTAAAAAACTAAAATATAAAATAATTGATAATACATTATATATCAGTATTTTACCGTGTAAAATTGTGGAAAACTAGCGCTAAAATTGATCTCTAAAAATAATTATTAACATTCCAAATTTATTTCAAAAAAAAGAACAAAAAAAGTAGCAAACTTACTACCTATCAGTCCTTAAGGTCTAAATCTAAATTAACCAAAATAATAGCTAATTACAATCTTTAGTTCATATATTTTTAATATTAAATTTATAAGAATTTAAAGCCAACTTAACATCATTGTCAGAGGACTATTAAAGTTATTTACGCACAACCTTAAAACAAAAATCAATGCGGATTATAGGACAGAAAAAAACAAATTGTAACAGATGAGATGAGTTCTAAATTCAAACATCCCTACCCTTGAAAAATGAAAAAGGAGATCAAAATTGATCTCCTTTTTCATTTTTCAAATGTATAGCTCTTATCCGACCATTGAGCTGGTCAATTTTCCATTGCAAAGTTTTTTGGCTTCTGATACGATAGCATCAGCATCGTAGTGTGCATGCTTCCACTGTGCATTTTGTTCAGCATGCTCAATGATCTTATCCGGAATACCCAAACGAACAACCTGGCTATGATATCCGTGATCGGCCATAAACTCCAATACAGCCGAACCTATGCCCCCCTGTAAACTTCCATCTTCAACCGTGATAATTTTATCAAATTTCTGAAAGACCTGATGAAGCAAAGCTTCATCCAATGGTTTAGCAAATCGAAGATCATAATGCGCTGGATGTATTCCCAGTTCATTTAACTGCTGTACCGCTTTAACAGCTTCATTTCCTATCGCTCCAAAACTTAAGATAGCAAGCTCCTCACCTGCTGATATAAGACGCCCCTTTCCTATTTCTATTTCTGTAAATGGGCGACGCCAGTCTGGCATAACACCATTTCCTCTAGGATATCTAATAACAAACGGACCTTTATTGGGTAACTGCGCTGTATACATTAAATTTCGTAACTCTTCCTCATTCATCGGCGCAGAAACCGTCATATTTGGAACACAGCGCATAAAAGCGATATCATAAGCGCCATGATGTGTCGCACCATCCGCACCGACCACTCCCGCACGATCCAAACAGAAAACAACATTCAGATTTTGTAATGCAACATCATGGATGACTTGATCATAAGCGCGTTGCATAAACGACGAATAGATATTACAGAATGGTAATAATCCCTGTGTTGCGAGTCCCGCACTGAATGTAACTGCATGCTGCTCAGCAATACCAACGTCAAATGCACGGCCAGGCATAGCTTTCATCATAATGTTCATGGAAGAACCAGAAGGCATTGCAGGCGTGATCCCCACAATCTTATCATTTTCTTCCGCAAGCTCAACTAAAGTATGTCCAAAAACATCTTGAAATTTAGGTGCTACCGGTTTATCATTCAAAGACTTCTTGATCTCACCCGTAATTTTATCGAATAGACCTGGAGCATGCCATTTCGTCTGATCTTTTTCAGCTAGCGCAAAACCTTTTCCTTTGATGGTGACGGCATGCAATAATTTAGGCCCCGGTATATGCTTAAGGTCTTCAAGGGTCTTAGCCAATTTCTTGACATCATGCCCATCAACCGGTCCAAAATATCTAAAATTTAAAGATTCAAAGAGATTGGCATTTTTTAATAAAGTTCCCTTTATGCTTTTTTCCAATTTTTTGGCAATACCAAGTGCATTTGGACCAACTTCCGAAATCTTGGTCAATACAGCTGCGATATCGTCTCTAAAACGATTATAGCGCTTGGAGGTTGTTATACTTGTCAAATACTCCTTCAATGCGCCTACATTAGGGTCAATGGACATGCAGTTGTCATTCAGAATAACCAAAAGGTTTGATTTCGAAATACCGGCATGATTAAGTGCTTCAAATGCCATTCCACCAGTCAAGGCACCATCACCGATAACCGCGATATGCTGACGATCCTTTTCACCCTTTATTTGGGAAGCGACTGCCATGCCTAATGCTGCAGAAATAGATGTTGACGAGTGTCCAACACCAAATGCATCGTATTGAGATTCAAAACGGTTAGGAAAACCCGAAATTCCGTTCTCAATTCGATTTGTATGAAATATATCGCGACGCCCCGTTAGGATTTTATGCCCATAAGCCTGATGACCTACATCCCAAATCAATTGATCGTATGGGGTATTCATTACGTAATGTAACGCCACCGTTAACTCGACGACTCCCAAACTTGCTGCAAAGTGACCACCATTAACCGAAACCTGATCAATAATAAATTGACGTAATTCCTGACTTAACTGTTCTAATTGGTCTTCCTTTAGCTTTTTAAGATCAGAGGGATCGTTTATTTTACTTAATAGTTCTCCAGCCTCAAACTGCATAGTACTGCTATTTACATGATATGTTCGTACAAAGTAACGACAATTTTATTTAATCTTTAAAATAAATCGCATTTACATATTGATGAACAACAAATAAAATAATGAATAGTTTGTATCGAAGTTATTCCAAAAGATTTTATATGTAAATTTGTATAAGATATGCAAGTAGAAGAAGGCTACGAAATCAAGCTTCCTCAATTTGAGGGACCTTTTGATTTATTATTATTTTTTATCGAACGGGATGAACTAAATATCCACGATATACCGATTTCAAAGATTACAGATGATTTTTTATCGTATGTGAGCCAAATGCAAGCGCTCAATATGGAAATGGCAAGCGAGTTTATCTTTGTTGCTTCTACACTGATGCGTATCAAAGCTAAAATGCTATTACCTCGTCTGGATCTGGACGACAATGAAAATGAAATCGATCTAAGAGAAGATCTTGTTCAAAAACTTATTCTCTATAAGCAATTTAAAGAGACCTGTGAAGAATTGAGAGTCTTGGAAGAAAATCGTCTCAAACTATACAGCCGAGGCAACATACGCTATGATATCCATCAAAGACTAAAATTAGATTCTACCGGAGAAAATTTGGATAGCTTCGACCTCTATGGTCTAATGATGATTTACGAGCAAATGATGTATCAATTCCGTAATCGTCCCCCTGAAGTAACCCATACAGTTGTCAAATATCCATACACCATTGAACAACAGAAGAAAGCAATTGCCGAACTGATTGAAATCAATAAAAAATTAGATTTTCAAGAAATTCTTAAAAACTCAGAAAATAAAATACAGTTCGTCTATAACTTTTTAGCGATTCTCGAAATGCTCCAGCAGCGATTATTACAGATCGAAGTGGGCTTAGGCTATAACAATTTCAATGTAGGTGAAAGAGATCCAAATGAGACGGAGGAACTCCTGTTTGAGGAAGAAGAAGCATAAAAAAAGACCTGTTTTGAACAGGTCTTTTTCGTATTAATCTTTTTTCTTAAATGCATTCCAGCCTTGTGCCGTTATCGGATAAAGATTCCCAGATTTGGAAATCATCTCACAACCTCCCGATCTTGGCGTCATATAACCAATAATACTAATATCAGGTAAATTCTTAATTTTATCGTGATCCGATTGCGCTATTGTAAACAATAACTCATAGTCCTCACCACCATTAAGTGCAGCTACGGTTGGATCAATGCCAAATTCCCGCCCCGTATCATAAGTCATCTGATCCAATGGAATTTTTTCCTCATATAATCGGCATCCTTTATCTGATTGTCGGCAAATATGAAGAATTTCAGATGCAAGCCCGTCCGAAATATCCATCATCGCTGTGGGCTTGATCCCTAGCTTGGCAAATAATTCAACAATGTCTTTCCGGGCTTCAGGTTTCAATTGGCGTTCAACGATATAATCCTTTCCTTCCAAATCAGGTTGTACATTCGGATTTTCTAAATAAATCTCTTTCTCACGTTCCAAGAGTTGTAAGCCCATATAAGCTGCACCGAGGTCACCGGACACACACAATAGATCTCCTTCCTGTGCTCCACTACGATAAACGATCTGATCTGCATCAGCATAGCCTATACTTGTCACAGAAATAACCAGCCCCTGTGTTGAAGCCGAAGTGTCACCCCCGATTAAATCGACATTATACTTCTTACAGGCAATCAAAGCTCCTTGATAAATTTCCTCTACGGCTTCTAATGGAAATTTAGAGGACATACCGATTGAAAAGGTAATTTGAGAAGCTATTCCATTCATCGCATAAATATCGCTCAAATTGACTTGAACAGCTTTATAACCTAAATGTTTTAATGGTACATACCTAAGATCAAAATGAATCCCTTCCAACAATAGATCAGTCGATACCAAAGTCTTCTTACCTTCGAAATCTAAAACAGCCGCATCATCCCCAATCCCCTTCACAGTGGATTTCTCTGTCAATTCAACAGCCTTACTTATATAATCAATCAGTCCAAACTCGCCCATTTCCTCTAGATTGGTCCGCTCGGTATTATCAAAATCAAACATGCTAAAAAGTTTAAAAGTTTAATATAGGTAATGCCTGCTGATAATCATCTCCCAGAGAGATATCCGGATGGCATTACAAAATAAGTTTTACTATAAGACCAATGCCCCCCTGCTTATACATTGGACTCTTTTCGTTGAACTGCATATAAACAGCTCAACGAAATCATTATTGACCATTGAAAACCAATCAGTTATTATCTTGGTATGATCAAAAATTATGCAGATTTCTATAAGCCTAAACTTGCCGATATTTCCAACATACGTTCAATAGGACGCTGGGCTCGGAGAATAACATCCTCGGGAAGAAGGATTTCAGGCGATTCATACTTCAGACAGTTATATAGCTTCTCAAGCGTATTAAGCTTCATATGCGGGCAATCATTACATGCACAGGCATTATTAGGAGGTGCAGGGATAAAAGTCTTATGTGGACTTGCTTTTTGCATTTGGTAGAGAATACCTGATTCTGTAGCAACAATATAAGCCTGGGCCGTATCTGTCTGGGTAAATTTAAGCATGCCGGCAGTCGATCCCACATAATCGGCTATCGCCAGTATATGATCTTCACACTCCGGATGGGCAATAAACTTAGCATCAGGGTGCTCGCTTTTCAAACGATCAATTTTATCTTGAGAAAAAATTTCATGGACCATACATGCACCATTCCAAAGCACAAGATCTCGTCCAGTTTTCTTTTTAACGTATGCTCCGAGATTACGATCCGGCCCAAAAATGATTTTCTGATCCGCTGGCAGGCTCTCTACGATCTGAACAGCGTTACTAGAGGTACATACGATATCGGAAAGCGCTTTCAATTCCGCTGTACAGTTTACATAAGTGATGACCAAATGATCAGGATATTGTTCCTTAAATTTAGCGAAAAGATGCGGTGGGCAAGAATCTGATAGCGAACAACCTGCTTTGGCATCTGGCAGAAGAACCTTTTTCGTCGGTGAAAGTATTTTAGCCGTCTCAGCCATGAAATGTACTCCAGCAAAAACAATTACATCTGCATCAGTTTTCGCAGCTTCCTGGGATAAACCAAGGCTATCTCCTATATAATCCGCTATATCTTGAATTTCAGACTCTTGATAATAGTGAGCCAAGATGACAGCGTTCTTTTCTTTCTTTAACCGTTGGATCTCTTTAATCAAATCCAGTGAGGGATCAATCGGAGCATCGATATAACCTTTTGCTTGAAGCTCATAATTTACAATTTCCATGCGAGTAGTTTCAACTTTTATGAACAGCAAAAATAAGCATTGTTAGATATATAAAAGTCAATTAAAAGCAAATTAATCAGGTCGTGGTAATATACCGCTCGCTTGAATGTGATGCATTATTAGATAATAACAGATAAAACACTGATATAAAACCTCTTATTAATCAATAATAGATTACAACGGATCTACCGAGTCTAGCTTATTGGATAATGTCAGTTTTCAAATTTGATCGAACAGCTACAACTGTTGCCCAATTACATGATCTTGCAGAACTGACAGTGAAATACCTATTTAAAAAATACAAATTAAACATTTACAAATATTAATAGTTAAATTAATTTATATAAAGTTTAATTACGCAATATTACGTCCATATAAACTCTTTTAGACTTGAATATTTAGGAAACTATTCAAATTCTTCATTTATACCAAAAGCTGAAAGGGTTTATTTCACATTATTTCGATCTTCGAAAATCAGTTTCATCCGCATCAAACCTTCATAGCCTAAGGAACGTTTTTAGGCATATTACAAAACAATGAAAAATATAGCACAAAAGGAAGCTTTATTTATTAACATTTCAGATTAAAAAACGTTTTTGAGCTCTTATAGGAGAGATTAATGGATTCTGGATTGATCAATAATTTTATATCAAATTCTCAGCGGGTTTATTTTGTAAATTTGGAGTAAACTGTATATGCCTGCAGCATTGAAAGCGTACGAAATAGCTTCGAAAGCAAAATAAACGCTCTCAGAATCGTCTATAGGATATTGTATCATCATCTTCCCTAGATATGCCATTCTAATCGCAAATATTTGAAGTTTATATATTTTTCGTTTACCAACCACATACAGCAACGGAGGCCAGAATTGGGCGAAAATCAATTTTCATCAATAAAAATAGGTCAGAGACAATCAATACAAAACAATAATCTCTGGAATAAGTGCTTTTACATTTGCATATAAAGATACTAGCAGCTTATAGAAATGAATATAGGAATGTAGCGATGTAAATTTATGCCAATTCAGGGTCGATAGCGTTGAATGAAATAGTTCAAATAAACCCTATAAGAATTGGATATTTATAAAAAAATCTAAAAGAGTCGAGTAGAAGCGAATCTAGAAGAGAGTAATTCGCAGAAATTGAAATAAAAGACTAAATGACTCCTACAGCATCCAAAATAAAGCGGATAAGAATTAAATATTAGCGACTTATAACCTAAGAGAGCACATTTATTTAATTCTAAGAGGGTTTAATAAAGTATTCACAATTTAATTTTACAAAATTTAAGAATCAATGATGAATTCTGCCAAAATAAAATCAATTATACCTAGTATGCCGATAAGAATCCAGTAAATAGCTTCTCTCAAAAGCTCAATATAACAGAATCCGAGCGTATATCCGGCTAGACCAAGCATCTGGCGATAATTATGGTACAAACCACAAAAAATTCAACAAATACAACTTAAAAGATACTAATAAGTATAATAACGAAATATAAATTTGTTGAAAAATATAAATTTTCACATTTATATTAAATTTAGTGAATTAAACCGCTTGATAGTCAAATATATAGATAATATTACAAGATAACACTAAATATGCGACTGACAACGCATTTTCAAAGCAACTTAGTCGCTTAGAATTAAATATTCGAAACAAATAGCGAATCAAGTCAATATATTCAATCCATAAGGGCTTTATTTTAGAAAAATACGCTCTGAGAATGATATAAAAAGATACTCCATAACAATAATCCACAATATTCGAATCTCACTGATCTAAATTTGGACAATTCCTCCATCTAATGGATGTTGGGCTGCAAATATAGTAAGATTGTTTGTTCTACAATAAATTATTTGAAGAAATTATTTGCAATCCAAAATTATAAACAAGCTAATTTTAAAATTTCACTTAGATCGCAAAAAATTCACTATTTAAACGCATAGAATGCAATAAAAAGCACTGAAAACAGATTTTGTAAAAATATCCAATTTTAACCGGGTTTATTTTTAAACAATAACTTTGAGATTCTGTTTAAAATTCAATTACGCCAGAACCAAACGGATATTATAGCCAATCCGAATACAATAACGCGATCCAGGAATAAAAAATTTCAATAACCATTAAGGTTCAATTTTCATTTTGAAAAATTTGCTGATAAAATTATAAAGATTTCGTACTCCAATTTAAACTCGTTGAGAAGGCAATATTCTAATATTTCTAAAAAAAATAAGCAAATAAGCAATCCTAAAACGACTTAAAATCAAAATAATAAAATCAAGTAAATTACCTTTTTAAAGAAATTCTCAAAGCAAAGATTAGTAGCTATTAGAATTCAATAAAAGAATTTATCTGGTTGAAAACCAAAAATATTGAAATCTCATAGCACCAAAATGAGAATTAAACCATTCCTTCATCAATTTCTATCAGTTACAATTCAATAAAATTGAAATAAGATCCAATAAGGGAAAATATCCAAGTATAAAACGGTTTAAAACTAAATTTTTCCTGAAAAAAATATAAATAACGCGCTGAAACTACTTTAAATCCATATACAAAAAAAAATAAAATAAATATCCAATCCTAAAGCGCTTCAAAAGCCAATAGGAAATTAAAAAAATAATATAAACTCAATTAGAATTAAATATTTCAATAGGGGACTTTATAATTCCCAGATATCGAAATCTAACCGCCTCTAATCGAACTTGACAAAACTAAACAAAGATTTTCGAACGTATTCCACAATCTTTTTTTTCAATAAATACTAATTATTTAAAATAGAAAATCTCTTATTGTTTATTATGGTGTGGAAAAGTGGTATAAATTAGGTTATTTCAATTTTGATTTTAGGTTTTTAATGAGTTTTCAACAATTTTTCAACAGGATTTATCTATTAAAGAGCTGATTTTTAAAATTCTAATTTATCTTATTTTTTATTTTCCATATATTTTTGTTGAATAGTTTTTGTTTAGAAAATGTGGAAATCTATGGATTTTTGTGCGGAAAAATTTTAGAAATAAGGCTTCGAAATAGGGGATTTGTGAATTGTTAAATACTTTTCATTTTTATTTAACCTTTTATTTACACGTTTTCCACATTTTTCGTTAATTTGAATCGTCACTTTTGGGGATAGTTTGTGAATTTTAATTTATATGGCAGATAGAAAGGTAGATTTTTTGGTCATTGGATCAGGTATTGCTGGATTGAGCTTTGCTTTAAAGGCATCTAAATTCGGTAAAGTATTGATAGTCACTAAGTCCAATGAGGATGAGTCTAATACAAAATATGCGCAAGGGGGAGTGGCTGCCGTTGTGGATAAGTCAGATAGCTTTGAAAAGCATATCATTGATACTCAGATTGCTGGGGATGGTTTATGCGATGTTGAAATTGTGGAAAACGTAGTAAGAGAAGCACCGGAACGGATAGCAGAACTTATTTCATATGGGACATCATTTGACAAGGAGGAATCGGGCTTGTATGACCTGGCAAAAGAGGGGGGACATTCAGCTCATCGTATTTTACATTATAAAGATATAACTGGTTACGAAATAGAGCGTGCATTATTGGCTCAAGCACATAGTGATCCCAATATTGAAATTGTAACACATTACTTTGCCATTGATTTGATTACACAGCATCATCTGGGTGAGTACGTGGATAAAAATAGGGAAGACATTACCTGTTATGGAATTTACGCTTTTAATACCTCATCACATTTAGTAGATCAGATTTTGAGTAAGGTCACCGTGATGGCCTCTGGCGGAGCCGGTCATGTTTATTCAAGTACAACAAATCCAACTATCGCGACTGGAGATGGTATAGCGATGGTGTATCGGGCAAAAGGTAAGGTACGTAATATGGAGTTTATGCAATTTCACCCTACTTCTTTATATAATCCAAAGGATTCGCCTGCATTTTTGGTATCCGAAGCTGTACGTGGATTTGGGGGAATTTTAAGGAGGATCAATGGTGAATCTTTTATGGAGGAGTACGATGAACGTGCTTCCTTGGCACCAAGAGACATCGTTGCTAGAGCTATTGATGCCGAGATGAAGAAATCAGGTATAGATTATGTTTACCTCGATATTACGCATCGGGATAAACAGGATATTATCAAGCATTTTCCAAACATTTATGAAAAGTGCCTTTCGATCGGGCTGGATATGGCGAAGGATTTTATACCAGTTACGCCGGCGGCGCATTACCTCTGCGGGGGTATCTATGTCGATGATTTTGGACGCAGTAGCCTTGTTAATTTATATGCTTGCGGTGAATGTTCTTCTACTGGACTACATGGTGCAAACAGATTGGCTTCTAATTCGCTTCTTGAAGCACTTGTTTATGCGCATCGTATTTTCTTAGACGCCACAAAGTCGATAGGATTGATTAACCATATTGTTGACGTTCCGGAATGGGATGATTCTAAAACTTCACTTTCAAATGAGGATATTTTAGTAAGTCATAATTTGCGCGAATGCCAAAAGATTATGAGTGACTATGTTGGTATTGTTCGTTCCGATTTTAGGCTGGAAAGAGCCCTTAAACGATTACATCTGTTATATGAGGAGACTGAAGAATTTTATCGAAATACCAGGCTTTCTGTTAAATTGTGTGAATTGCGTAATGTTATCCAAGTAGCTTATATTGTGACAAAATCAGCTATGTTGAGGAAAGAAAGTAGGGGATTGCATTATACAACTGACTACCCTAAACATTCGGAAGTACTACAGGACACAATTTTTTAAGGAATATGGCACTTATTTTACCTGTTTTGGATAAATCTCCATTGATAGCCGAAGAATGCTTCTTAGCACCTAATTCAACGATTGTAGGCGATGTAGAGATTGGGCATCACTGTTCGGTATGGTTTAACGCTGTAATACGTGGAGATGTCAATTATATTCGTATTGGTAATTATACGAATATTCAAGATGGTGCTGTTATACATTGTACCTATAAGAAATGCGGTACAACGATTGGAAATTATGTAAGTATAGGCCACCAGGCTATGGTACATGGATGTATTTTGGAAGACCATGTACTCATTGGTATGGGAGCTATCGTTATGGATAATGCTATTGTTGAATCGAATGTTATTGTAGCAGCTGGAGCAGTGGTGTTAGAAAACACCCGCTGTGAATCGGGATTTCTATATGCTGGGTTACCTGCGAAAAAGATAAAGGCACTTACTGAAGAGCAGAAAGATCTATTGCAGCAGCTACCACATAATTATGTTCTATACAGTTCTTGGTTTTAGCTTAATCGAATTAGCAGTGTTTTAAATTATTATTTTAGAATGGCCTCAGTTATTCTTTTTTGAGGCCATTCAATGAAAAACTATCTTTTTGTTCCCAATTAGCACGTATCGTAAATACTTTATTTAGATATATAACAGGTTCCGGAAAGGTTTTCTTTTCGACATCTCCGGTATCCCAGATTCCATTATCATTGTCGTCGCGAATTACACGTATGCTATACTTTCCTCCTGGATACTGTTTGTATGCGACGGTCGGATTGTTCATGTTTATTTTGTCGACGCGGTAGACTTTATCTTTTTTCTCATTGATTAACTCTACCAGATATGTTATATTGCTATCTAGATCTGTAAAATCAAATGTCAGATCCCCATAGTTTTCACTATCGTCATAAGTCAAATCCAGCTTTTTCTCTTTATTCTGCTCGCCAAAATAGCCTGTTATGGCGCCTTCTGTAAACTCAATTTGGTACTTTTTATCTTTTCTCCAATTATATCGAATATGGTAGATATTGCTATTCGCTGTATCAACGGCAAGTTGGTAATTGGTTCGGACCAATGAGTCTTCTTTGAATTTCAACTTGGTTTTATCTATATTCTTGATCGGTGTGAATGCAGATACCTGAAGGTGTGTAATCCGATCTACTCGCCCATTATTCGGGGTAAAAATAGGATCAATTGTCTGCTCTATTTTTACATTCCCTTTTCTAATTAGAATGGTGTCCAATGGCCTTTCATTTTCTGTCAGAACCAGCTTTAGGGAGTCTATTTTTAAATTTGGAATAAACAAAGTAGCGGAGTCTGATGTATTTGAAAAGCGTACTATTTTATCCTTGTTGTTTACTTCATCATTTAGGATATTGAGTTTGGGTTTGTCCACTCGCCTGTTAAAAATAAGAAGTATACTTCCATTTTTTTCAAATTTCTTCTCTTGCGTTCTAAACTTTTTTGGGGTTCCTTTGAATATCTCCAAATTGATATTGTTTAAGTCTCGCGCTAGCACGATAGAGTCTTTTAGGAAACCTATTTCTTCATCAGCGCCATTATAGATCCTATCATTGTTCTTTTCTTGAAGTGCGTAAATGCGATAGGTTCCTTCTCTCAAATTGTTTAGTTTGTAATTGCCTGCAGTGTCTGTTGTCGTAAATATATTCGCTTTCTTCTTCCCGAAAATGGAATCTTGGCTAGTGGGGATCAATAAGACTTTAACATCTTTTTGGACCTCTTTGGTCACTGCGCTTTTTACATTACCGGATATACTGAGCGAATCTATTTTGTCTCCTGTTGCGAATACATAAGCATAATTGACCAGTGCATTTCCTGCGTTATAATCGACTAGTCCTTTACCGAAATATATGCTGTAAGTTGTATTTTTTTCGAGAGAATCAGGTAAGGTAATTTCTAGATTTTTTTTCTTGACCTTGAATTCTGGGTTACTCCCCATGTCTGGCGTAATACTGAATTCTTTTTGCTGATTTGCCAGTTTGATATACTCGTCGAAAGTGATAACTATTTTTTTTGCTGTAAAATTCTTCGAAAAATTCGTAGGACTTTCCAGTAGTATTTTCGGGGGAATGGAATCTTTTGGCCCCCCCGTAGGCTGTTGTATGCTCGCACATTGTATGGACAAGCCAATAAGCATAATAAACATGCTTAAAATAAGTAATCTTGTTTTTAAGCTACTTTTTAGCCTTTTTGAACCACTTTTATTTTCTTTTAAAGAAGTTGTCATAAAAAATAGAATATTGTCTTAAATCGCTTATTTTAAGCTATGTAATATTTTATATATAAGTATTTGTATATCAGTTATTTAACTCATATGTACCATCAATACAGTGATATCGGAAGGTGAAACACCCGAGATTCTTGAGGCTTGTCCCAGTGTACGTGGTTTTACCTTTGATAGCTTTTGTCTTGCCTCAATGGATAATGACGTTAGCAAGCTGTAGTCGAAATCAGGGTTTATTTCTCTATCTTCCATCTTCTTCATACGATTAACTATTTCCATTTCTTTATCGAAATAGCTTTCATATTTGAGATTGATCTCTGCTTGTTCGATGGTGTCGTTATCAAATTGGGATACATAATTTGCAAAGCCTTCATCTCCTTTCAGAATATCGTGGATACCAACTTGTGGTCTCGCAAGTACATTACTCAACCTTGTTTTCTGAGGAAGAGCGCTCGAGCCAACTTCTGCTAATACTGCATTCATCTTTTCGACATTGGTTGAATTTTGTTTTAGATACTCAATTATTTTAGTTGAGTTATCAATTTTGTCTTGCACTTTTTTGAGTCTTTCTTCTCCTACTAATCCCAATTTATAAGCTAATGGGGTTAGGCGAATATCAGCATTGTCCTGGCGCAAAAGTAGACGATGTTCTGCTCTTGATGTAAACATACGGTATGGCTCTTCAGTTCCTTTTGTTACGAGATCATCGACCAATACACCTATATAAGATTCGGATCGTTTTAGAATAAGTTCCTTATCATCGTTGATGCGTTGATGCGCATTTATCCCGGCTAGGAAACCTTGAGCGGCGGCCTCTTCATAACCAGTAGTCCCATTGATTTGTCCTGCAAAAAATAGATGTTTCACCAATTGGGTTTCTAGGGTTAGATCCAATTGCATTGGTGGAAAGTAGTCGTATTCTATGGCATAACCTGGTCGGTACATCTTTGCATTTTCAAAACCAGGGATTAATTGCAAAGCTTTTAATTGTACATCTTCCGGCAATGAAGTCGAGAATCCATTGACATAGATTTCTACTGTTTTAAAACCTTCGGGCTCCACGAATATCTGATGTCTTTCACGCTCGGCAAAGCGATTTATTTTATCTTCTATAGAAGGGCAATAACGCGGACCCAATCCTTTGATGCGTCCCGTAAACATGGGTGATTTTTCAAACCCAGTACGAAGCATTTCGTGAACTTTATCGTTTGTGTAGGTAATCCAACAACAGCGTTGCTCAGTAGGTATTTCTACATCTGTATAAGAAAACCGCCCTCTTTTTTCGTCGCCCCACTGTTCTTCCATTAATGCATAGTTGAGGCTTCTCCCATCTATGCGTGGTGGAGTTCCTGTCTTCATTCTTCCTGATTCGAAACCAAGGGAAACAAGTTGTTCGGTTAAACCTGTGGCTGCCTTCTCTCCTGTTCTACCGCCTCCAAATTTCTTATCGCCAATGTGAATTACACCATTTAGAAAAGTTCCATTGGTCAGTACCACAGCGTCCGATTCTATTTCTATGCCCATCGAAGTGATGACACCGCAAGCTTTTCCATTTTTGACGATAACTTCTTTTACGGTATCTTGCCACATATCTAAATTTGGAAGAGACTCCAATTGTAACCTCCATTCTTCAGCAAAACGCATTCGGTCATTTTGTGTACGTGGACTCCACATAGCTGGACCTTTCGAAAGATTGAGCATTCGGAATTGAATGGTTGATTTATCTGCTACGATACCAGTATATCCGCCCATAGCATCAATTTCTCTTACAATTTGTCCTTTTGCTACACCACCGATAGCGGGGTTACAACTCATTTGGGCTATTACTCCCATATTCATTGTGATGAGTAAAGTGGACGAACCTAAGTTAGCTGCTGCCGCCGCTGCCTCACATCCGGCATGCCCCGCACCAACGACAATTACATTATATTTTTTAAACATTTTTCTATTCTTGTTCCACGTGAAACGTGGTATTTTTATTTCTTTGTAAATTTACGTTTTCTTTGTGTTCCACGTGAAACCTCTGGTGAAATTTTACATAAAATCAGCAAGATATAACCATCTTTCGGATTTATCGTCTATCTGTTTTTGGATAGATTGAATTTCTTCCGCTAAGGAAGAAAGTTTTAGATGATCTGTTACCTGGTTTAGTTCCTCCGTTTTTAATGCTACTTGTGTTTCCAGTTTCTCGATTTCTTCTTCTAGTTTGTTATATTCCAATTGTTCCTTGTACGAGAGTTTTTTCTTTTCCTCTTTTACAATTGGCTTTACCTGTTCTTGGCTTATCCTTTTTTGTTTTTCCTTTTCTAATTTTTGAATTTCTTCCTGTTCAAGTTTAAAGTCGGCATAATTTCCATTGTATATCTGCACGATCCCCTTTCCTTCAAAAATGAAAAGTTGATCCGTCAATTTATCTAATAGATACCTGTCGTGTGATACTAATATGAGTACTCCTTTGTAGTTGTCAAGAAAATCTTCCAGCACGTTTAATGTATCAATGTCCAAATCATTGGATGGTTCATCCAGGATTAAGAAATTTGGATTCTTCATTAAAACACGCATTAATTGAAGTCTTTTTTTCTCCCCTCCACTTAATTTGTAAACGAAACCAAATTGTTTTTCAGGAGGAAATAAAAAGTGGGTTAGCAGCTGTGAAGCTGTGATTACTTCCCCATTTGCCATTTCAATATAGTCTGCTATATTTTTTACAACATCTAATACTCGATCGTTTTCATTTACTTCCAAACCTCCCTGTTTATAGTAGCCATATACTGTGGTTTCCCCTACTGCTATAGACCCTGTATCAGGTTTTTCTTCTCCCGTGATTAAATTAAGAAAGGTTGATTTTCCAGTACCATTTTTTCCAGCTAGACCAATACGATCACCTTTTTTAAAGGTGTATGAAAAATCATGTATGATTTCCTTTGCTCCATAACGTTTGGCAACATGTTCTAGTTCGAGTATTTTTGAACCCTGTCTGCTTACTTTTACACTGAGTTGTACCGAGTCGTTTCCTTTAATTGCTTTAGATTTTTCTTCCAAGTCATAGTATGCTTCAATACGTGATTTGGATTTGGTACCACGTGCCTGTGGTTGACGACGCATCCACTCCAATTCACGGCGAAGTAGATTTCTGCTTTTCTCAACCATAACCGCATCAATAGTTTCGCGTTCGGACTTCTTTTCTAGAAAATAAGAATAGTTACCTTTATAGGTAAAGAGATTGCCCCTATCCAGCTCTCGAATCTCAGTACAGATATTATCCAAGAAGTAGCGATCGTGCGTTACTAAAAGAACGGTTTTGCTACCTGTTGTTAGTAGTTTTTCTAGCCATTCAATAGTCTCTATATCCAAATGGTTGGTGGGTTCATCTAATATATAAATATCCGGATCGTCTATCAAAAGCTTGGCTAGCGCAAGGCGTTTTCGTTGGCCTCCTGATAAACTTTTGATATCTTGATGGAAATCCATAATGTTTAAACGATTAAGAATCGTCTTAATATTATGTTCATACTCCCAGGCATTCAATGAACTTATTTTTTCTGTAAGATCTTCTAATTTTTTCTGATCGATATCAGTTTCCAATAACAGCTCCTCGTACTCACGGATAAGACGTTGTTGATCGTTGTCTGTACTATAAATAAAATCGTTGATTGATTTTAATCCTGTGAAATCAGGATCCTGTTCTAAGAAACCAATTTTTATACCTTTTTCTTTTACAACTTTTCCTGAGGTTGGTAAGATTCGCTCTGCTAAAATAGCGAGTAAGGTTGATTTACCTGTGCCATTGATTCCGACCAAGGCCACACGTTCTCCCTTCTGGAGACCGAAATGTAAATCTTTAAAAAGCCATCGATCATGGAAGGAATGGCTTACTTGTTCTGTAGCTAAAATACTCACGTTATATCACCCTAAATTATATTCAGTCAATTTACACGCCAAAACACTACCAGGAGGTTTCTTCTCTAGGTAGTTTATATCGTGTTGATAATCAATACTTTATTTATATATCTATTGATTATCAGTTATTTATATATTGAATCAATAATCGTTTTGATTGTTGACTAATTTAATCTATCGGGTGGCATACGATCAAATGCTAGCATTTACCATCGGGTAAAATTAGTATATCCCGAGGTTGGCATGTTCATTTGGAATGCTCGCAAAAATAAAGAAATAGTTTCTTATTCGATGCGAAAAAAGCTTCGTTATTTGATTAATTGGCAATAATGATACTGCCTTGATAAAATTAATTCAATGCGTAATCAGCTATCAGATTGAAACGTGGTATTTCAACTTGAAAGCTGCCGTTGTCCAGTGTTCGGATCATATTGTAATATCCTTCCATGAATCCGAATTCGCTATTGAGATTGCAACCTGAGGTATACTGATGAGTCTGGCCAGGTTCTATAATAGGTTGTTCGCCTACTACCCCTTCTCCAGATACCTCCCTATAGTCTCCTTTTGCGTCAAAGATTTTCCAATAGCGACTTATCAATTGAACCGTGTAATCGCTGAGATTTTCTATGCTGATATGATAAGCAAACATGAAATGTTCACGGTCCGGATTCGAATACTCTGATTGATAGATGGTTTCAACCGAGATTTTTACGCCTTCTGTAATTTGTGTGATCATTTGAATGATGTTTATTGTTGCAATGAATATTTACGCTAAAATACTAATAATGAGTTTAAAAATCGAAATTATAATCATTTTAAAAGGTTAAATAATGCTAAGTTTAAAATTAGTATAGCCAAATGGACCTTAATTAGTAGGTTTGTATTATGGCAAATGGTATCTTATATTTAATTCCTGTTCCATTGAGTGATGACGCAGCTTTCCAATCGTTTACTGCATATTTAGTGGAAACAATCAATTCATTGGACGAGTATATTGTAGAAAATGAAAAAACGGCTCGTAAGTTTTTAAAACTTGCAGGTTTAAAGATTCCGCAGAGCGAACTAAAAATTCATGATTATGGAAAACATGCGCGGGATAAGGGAAATATAAACGACTTTTTGGGAGGCTTGAAACAGGGCAAAAATGTTGGTTTAATGTCTGAGGCAGGATGTCCTGGTGTTGCTGACCCTGGAGCTTCTATTGTAGCACGGGCACATCAATTGGGTATTAAAGTAGTTCCTCTTGTTGGACCAAGCTCTATTTTACTAGCGCTTATGGCTTCTGGATTTAGCGGTCAGAAATTTGCTTTTCATGGGTATTTACCTATCGATAAAATTGATCGAGCTAAGGAAATTAAAAATCTCGAACAACAATCAGCACGCGAAAAGCAGACTCAGATTTTTATTGAAACTCCATTTAGAAATAATCAGCTTTTGGCTGATCTACTAAAAATATGTAAACCTTCCAGCTTACTCTGTGTTGCGTCAAATGTGACTGCGGCCGATGAAAATATCCAAAGTTTGACGATTGGTGAGTGGAGAAAACGATCGTATGATTATCATAAAAAGCCTACTATTTTTTTACTTTATGCATGATGTTTTTATAGCTCCCCCCTACCCTATCTTCCTTGATGAAGTTTAGTTGAGAAGCTAAAAGCTGTTTTTATTCGATTGAATCATGTTTTATTAAAGTAAGTGAGTGGTCACATTTAGTTTTTAATAAAAATGTAAACTGGCTTATCTATACAGTTTCTGAACAGATTTTGTGAAGTGTAGAGTATGTTTTAATATATAACACAATGAATTACTGTAAATTACTGTTTATTATATTTTTCTTTTCATTAGTTGGATTCGGTAAAGATGTTTCTGCGCAGTCTTCTACGTATGTGATCGTCCATGGAGCTTGGGGTGGTGCTTGGCAGTTTAAAAATACTGCAGTTGAGTTAGCGAAGAAAGGAAATGAGGTTTACCGCCCTACACTAACAGGCTTGGGCGAGCGTTATCATTTAGCAGATACCTCTATTCGATTGCAAACTCATGTCAATGATGTTGTAAATACGATTCTGTTTGAAGATCTTCATGATATTATACTGGTGGGACATAGTTATGGTGGTATGGTAATTACGGCTGTGGCCGATAGTCTTCCGGATAGAATACGTAAATTGGTTTACTTGGATGCTATACTTCCAGAGGATCAGCAATCCGTAATAAACTTAATGGGGAAATCTACTGCAGCAAATGGGCTGTTAAAATTAGAAAAGGATGGTTATATTTTTCCTTTCTGGGTGAAGGACGTTAAGAAGCTTCCTAGAGATGTCCCCCACCCGCTAAAAACAATGACAGATAAGATTAATTTAAAAAATCCGAAACGACTTATGATCCCAAGTACATACATTTTGACTTATACGGATGGTACAGCAATTGAGGAGGACGATTTTTACCCGTTTTATAAGAAAGCTAAAACCATGGGTTTTAAAACAATCGAATTTGTTGGAGATCATAATCCACAAATAAAAAGGTTGAAAGAATTAGTAGATTTGTTGGAACAGGAATAATAAATAAGCAATAAATAGTTCAATGACGCAAGAGGAATTAATAAAAGAGTTAAGTAAGCCTGAAGTAATTTATACCGCTATGGGTATTGTGGCTATACGTATTATTGTATGGCTTTTATTTGCAAATACAATTCGAAAGACCTTAAAATTGGTCGCCAAAGAAAATAGATTAATGACGCCTAACCAATCCTGGTTAGCTGCCATTCCGCTGGTTAATATTTATTGGAATTTTCAGGTTGCTTCGCGTCTAAGGGATTCTTTGATTAATGAATTTTATGATCGGAAAATAGCTGTGGAAGAAAACCCTACGTTTAGGAAAGGATCGCTATATGCATGGATTTACTTGGCCACAAATATTCCACTCCCACTTTCCATTTCCGGTGTACTGATCATTATGCATTTTGTGACATTGGCTAATTATTGGTTTGAAATTAACGCGAATAGAAGAATTTTGGAAGAACATAATAAATTTAGAGAAAAGGAGGTAATTGTAGACCATGAAAATTAAAGAAGTCATTGATTATTTGGAGCAATTGGCTCCTTTAGATTTGCAGGAGTCTTATGATAATGCTGGGCTTATTGTGGGCGATGCCAATAGAGAGATTACAAAAGTGCTCATTTCTTTGGACTGCACAGAAGCTGTTGTAAAAGAGGCCATTGATAAAGGATGTAATTTAATTATTTCGCATCATCCTATTGTTTTCAAGGGCCTAAAAAAATTTAATGGAAAAAATTATGTGGAGCGTACGGTTATTAAAGCAATTGAACATAAAGTTGCATTATATGCCATTCATACAAATCTCGACAATGTTACCGGTGGAGTGAACACGAAAATTGCCGATAAATTGGGATTAGAAAATCAGGCTATACTGGAATCTAAAACAGATGTATTGCGAAAAATGGTCGTTTTTGTACCAAGGAGTCATGTTGAAGATGTCCGACAGGCATTGTTTGATGCGGGTGCAGGTAAAATCGGAAAACACTATGATCAATGTAGTTTTAATACGGCAGGTTATGGTAGTTTTAGACCTTTAAAAGGGGCCGATCCTACCATTGGAGAGATTGATGTTCAAGAGCGTGTAGAGGAAACACGAATTGAGGTTATCTACCTGAAATCTAATGAAAGGAAGTTACTTTTAGCACTCTATGAAGCTCATCCCTATGAGGAAGTAGCTTATGATTTGTTTGATATTCAAAATACGGCCACTGAAATTGGTGCTGGAATGATTGGAAATTTGGCTGAACCAATGGCTGAATTGGAATTTTTAGCTTATCTTAAGGACAAACTGAGGTTGAATGTCATTCGTCATACAGCCTTATTAGATAAAAAAGTTAGTCGTGTAGCTGTCTGTGGTGGCTCGGGTGGATTTTTACTTGGTGCAGCCAAACGTTCTGGCGCTGATTTTTTTGTTACAGCAGACTATAAATATCATGAATTTTTTGATGCTGAAGGTGAAATAGTGATTGCAGATACGGGACATTTTGAGAGCGAACAATTTACGCAAGAATTATTGTACGACATTATTACGAAAAAATTTCCTAACTTTGCAACCTTAACAACAGAAATAGATACAAATCCTATAAAATACTACAGTTGATGGAACAAACCGTAGAACAAAAATTGAAAGCATTATGGCTTTTACAAGCCATACATACTAAAATAGACAAAATTCGCCAAGTTCGTGGTGAATTGCCTATGGAAGTTGCAGATCTTGAAGATGAGATTGCGGGTTTAGAAACTCGTATTGAGAAGATCAGAATAGACTTAGACGATTTAGAAGATTCGATCGTTAAGCGTAAAAACATGATTAAGGATGCCCAAGCTGCTATCAAAAAATATGAGTCGCAGTTAAATGAGGTAAAAAATAATCGTGAATACGACGCTATTTCGAAAGAAATCGAAATTCAAGGTCTTGAGATTCAGGTTTGTGAAAAAAGAATTAAAGAAGCAGAATTCGAAATTCGCAACAAGACAGAAAACTACGATACTACTGTAGGTAATCTTGAGTATAGCAAAAACGAGCTTGAGGGAAAAAAGAAAGAATTGGAAACAATTACTTCTGAAACTCAAAAGGAAGAAGATGCATTATTGGCTAAAGCTGCTGAGGCCGAGGCTAATATCGAAGAACGTTTGGTAAAGGTATATTACCGTTTACGTAACTCGTTCAAAAACGGACTTGCTGTTGTTTCGATTGATCGCGATAGCTGTTCAGGATGTCATAATAAGATTCCTGCTCAAATGCAATCAGAAATACGTCAACGTAAGAAAATCATCATTTGTGAGCACTGTGGTCGCGTTTTGGTCGATGAAGGAATTGTGTTAGAAATCGAACAAGAATACGGTTTCTAATCTTCAATAGCTAAAGAAAAGTCCTGCTGAAAGCGGGACTTTTTTTTTGTCATATTTTTTATGCAACTTTGTGGATATACTAACTAGGTCCACTTTACAAAAGTGTAGTTTTGTGTGTGGTAAATTTAACCTTTAAACGTTTATGAATAAAACTCATTTCAAGTTATTTGCTGCCTTTTTGCTCGGGACATCCTTTCTGCAAACAAAAGCGCAAGAAACCCTATTACTTCGAAACCCAAGTATCAGCGCCAATAATATCGCTTTTGTCTATGGTGGAGACATTTGGATTGCCGACAAAAACGGAGCAAATCCGAGACGCCTTACAACAAATCCAGGGGTGGAACAGAATCCAATGTTTTCTCCAGACGGCAAGAAAGTAGCATTCACAGGCAATTATGATGGAAATACAGACGTATATGTAATCCCTGTAACGGGTGGAGAGCCAAAACGTATCACTTATCATCCCTCGTCCGATGTATTGCGCGGATGGCTCAATAATGATGAAGTATATTATACTACATCTCGTGATTTCACCTATGCTTTAAGTCCACGATTATACAGTTCCAATATTCAAATGTCGGGAATGGACAAGGCGCTCATTATGCCTGAGGCTACTCAAGGAAGCCCTTCTGCCGATGGTCGTTATTGGGCTTACATCAAGAATACTGATCCTACTGAAAGAGATCGAGTAGCCTTTAAGCGTTACCGGGGTGGTGGTATGCCAACCATTTGGATCTTTGACACCAAAACAAAAGAAATCGAGACTATTCCGAATGTTAAAAGTAATGATGTTAAGCCATTATGGTTGGGAACGAAGGTTTATTTCCTATCTGACCGCGATAAAATTGTCAATATTTTTAGCTACGACACCAAAACTAAAAAGGTTGAAAAACTAACAGATTTCAAAGATTATGATGTACGTTCCTTGAATGGGAATGGTAACGACTTGATTTTTGAATATGCTGGAGTATTGAATACACTGAATCTAAACGGAAATAAAATTACTCCTTTGCACATCACTGTGAATACAGATGTTATGTACAAAAGACCTTATTATAAAGATATCAAGGACGATATACGTTATGCTACATTATCTCCTACGGGGCAGCGAGCGTTATTTGAAGCACGTGGGGAGATCTTTACGGTACCAAAGGAAAAAGGAGAAGCTCGAAATTTATCTAATTCACCAGGTTCACATGAACGTTTTCCAGATTGGTCTCCTAACGGTAAATGGGTCTCCTATATTTCAGATAAAAATGGATCTTATCAGTTGGTATTGATGGATCAGTTCGGAAAAGATCAGCCCTTATACTTTAATTTAGGGGAAACCAATTTCTATTTTGAACCCACTTGGTCGCCAGATTCAAAGAAGCTTTTTTACAATGATGCGCATCTTAATCTGTATTATATTGATATTGCTTCCAAGGCTGTTGTCAAAGTTGCCGATGACAAATTAAGTGGTCAGACCGGGCGTGTATCCAATCATTTCCAACCAAGTTGGTCTCCAGATTCAAAATGGATATCCTTTATACGTACACTGGAAAACGGGGCGCCTGCTGTGTTCATGTATAACTTAGATACAAAGAAAACTCAGCAAATTACGGATGGTATGAGTTCTGCCCGCAGTACTGCATTTTCGCAAGATGGTAAATATTTATTTTTCACGGCGAGTACAAATACAGGTTTAACAAATTCTGGTTTACATATGTCCGCTGTACAGCGTAATGTAGATTATGCAGTCTATGCTTTTATCCTGTCGAGCAAAACACCATCATTCTTTAAAAACGATAGTGATGATGAGCAAATCCGTGAAGATAAACCTGATAAAAAGGAAGAGGGAGAGAATAATAAAAAGGAACGTGTAAAAGAGAATGATAAAAAAGCTCCTAAAAAGGATAAAAAGGAAGAGTCAGTTGCAAGCAAGCCGGTTGACAAATCTATTCAGGTAGACTTCGATCGTATAGAGAATCGAATTGTTGCCCTCCCTTTGCCAGCCGGTCCTTACTGGAATTTAAATGGTTTGGTTCCAAATCAATTGACTTATCAACGTGGTGGAACAATCGGTGCCTATGATTTTAAGGATCTTGAAAATAAAACTTTAGTGGAGAATGCACGTAGTTTTGTTATTAGTGCCGATGGTAAAAAGATGTTATATCAAACGGGAAATGGCTTCAATATTGTAACAGCTGGGCAAAAAGTAGCCTCTCCTACTGCTGGCGAAGTTAAGCTAGGTGGAATTCAGCAATTGGTGGATCCCGCAGCCGAATGGAAACAAGTATTCAATGAAGTTTGGTCGATGCAAAAAGACTATTTCTATGTAGAAAATATGCATGGTGCTGACTGGAAAGCGATGAAAACCAAATATGAAAAATTCTTACCTTTTGTAAACCATCGTTCTGATCTTGGTTATTTATTGAACGAAATGATGGGAGAAATGGTCGTGGGACACAATTATATCTATCCAGGAGATCAACCTTCCACGCCATCCGTTTCAGTTGGTGTGCTGGGAGCAGATTATACGCTAAAGAATGGTTATTATCAGATCGTCAAATTATTTACGCGTCTTGAATGGAATCCATCGTTCAAAGCCCCATTGGCTGAACCGGGATTAAACATAAAAGAAGGAGACTATATTGTTGCTGTTAATGGTACTGAACTGACTGAGGATAAGGATATCTATAGTTTATTTGACAATACTGTTGGTAAACAAGTGACGTTGAAGGTCAATTCAAAACCTTCTTTGGTTGGCGCACGTGAAGTAATCGTTAAACCGATCTCGTTTAGTGATGAAATGAACTTGCGTAACATGGAATGGGTCGAAAGGAACCGTAAAAAAGTAAATGAATTGAGCAATGGGCAAATAGCTTATGTGTACATGCCGAATACCGGTCCTGAAGGGTATACCTATTTCAATCGGTATTACTTCGCTCAGATGGATAAAAAGGCTCTTCTAATGGACGAAAGGAACAACGGTGGTGGTTGGGTTGCCGATTACGTGATTGATCTCTTATCTCGCGAGTTAATCGCTGGCTGGGGAATTCGTGATGGAAAAGGATTTACGACTCCAGGAAATGGCATTTATGGACCAAAAGCCATGATTATTAATGAAAATGCAGGCTCAGGTGGGGATATGATGCCTTATATGTTCCGTTTTAAAGGACTTGGCAAATTGGTGGGTCGTACAACAATGGGGATTTTGGTTGGCATAAGCGGTTACCCTCCTTTGTTGGATGGAGGCCGTATTACTTCACCAAACTTCGGTGTTTATGACCTAAAAGGAAATTGGATTATCGAAAATGAAGGGGTCGCTCCTGATGTATTTATCGAACAATTACCAAAAGATCTTTTGGAAGGCCGAGATCCACAGCTTGAAAGAACGGTGAAAATATTGTTGGAAGAAATGAAAACATATCCGTATAAAAATCTGCAGAAACCTGCAGACCCAATTCGAGTGAATTAGGATAATCTATATTAAAAAAAGGCTTTGGATTTTTCCAAAGCCTTTTTTTTGATCATATATGCTGTGTCAAATGTATTCATATTCGGGATGATCGAATACCTCTGTTGGAGTTTTTACTGTATTTGGATGATATCGCCTTTTGCCATTCGGCTAGTACAAACGATACGGCAGAATTTAAATGAATGCGACAATTTTAATAAATCTTGCTTTTATTGCTATCTTTAACTGATATTTAATAGCTATGTTTCCTGAACAAACACCCCATCCGTTTCAATCTTTGTTACGATTGATCTTAATGGTTATCGGTTTTACCATTCTTTCGCAGATTATTGCTATTCTGATTATTGCAAGCTATTATACATACACCAGGCAGGTCTTCTCGTTGGAGTTATTAATGAATGGATCGGCCAATGAGATGCGCTTTATGTTGTTAATGAGCAGTTTGGGATCTTTTGTTGTGCCGGCGTATCTGATGAATACACGCGAAGGACATGGCGTTACTTATTTTAAACTGAAAAAATGGCCTAGTGGAATGCAGTTTGGTTATATATTTTTGGCAATGCTTTCTTTTATGCCTTTGATGAGTATTATCGGTCACTGGAATGAATCCTTACAATTGCCCGACAGTATGCAATCGTTGCAGCATTGGATGGAGCGCAGTGAAAAGGAATCGGGTGATTTAATTAAGGGCATCATTATGGAGTCGAGTATAGCCGGCTTTTTGTACAATATTGTTGTACTAGCTTTGATTCCGGCCATAGGTGAAGAATTGTTATTTCGTGGTATTTTGCAAAAAATAATAGGCAGATGGTTGAGCAATCAGCATGTGGTTATATGGCTCGTTGCTATTATCTTCAGTGCGATACACCTGCAATTTTTTGGTTTTGTTCCCCGCATGTTATTGGGGGCTTTTTTTGGCTATCTTTATGTATGGAGCAAGAACATCATATTGCCCATCTTTGGGCACTTTGTCAATAATGCCGGAGCCACAATTGGAGCATTTTATTACGTAAGACAGGGAAAGAGTTATGATGAACTCAATGCATTTGAGTTACAATCTTGGTGGATATATCTTGTAGCCTTCATTTTTACTCTTATTTTTGTATTCTTATTTTATCGATCAACGCAAAAAGAAAACAATGGAGAACGATTGGAAAAAAATTAAAACATATACAAATGCCATTCAAGCCGAGATAGTCAAACAAATGTTGGAAGAGAATGGAATTCCCGCTGTCGCGTTGAATAAACAAGATTCTTCTTATCTGTTTGGGAAAATTGAACTTTATGTCAGCGAAGGATCTATCGAAGCAGCCGAAAGGTTAATTGAGGAATCGGAAGGGGATTTTAGTTTATGAAAACAAGAGCAATAACCGGAGTAATCTTTGTGGCTGTTATGATAGCGGCTACTCTTTTGGGAGCTTATGTTTATTCCATCTTTTTTACCTTGCTAAGTACATGGTGTCTTTATGAATTCTATGGAATAGTTTCATCCGAAGAACGCGCTCCAAATAAAGTGATTGGTATCGCCCTGGCCTTGGTACTGTTTGTTTTGGGATCCTTAATTTCGATGGATCTGCTTGCGGTAAAATTTTTAGCACTGATTATTCCGTTTATAAGTGCGACTTATATTATTTCACTTTTTCAGAAGAGAGCTTTTCCTTTTAATGATATTGCCTATACTTTTTTGGGAATAGCTTATGTTACATTACCTTTTTTCCTATTTTCCAAATTAGGGTTTATGCAAGGTACTTTTAACCATGTGCTGCCCTTAGGTTTTTTGATCTTATTGTGGACAAACGATACAGGGGCATATCTCGCTGGACGAAGCTTCGGGAAACGTAAACTATTCGAACGAATCTCACCAAAGAAAACATGGGAAGGTTTTTTCGGTGGATTGATTTTGGCAATTGTTGCTGCAGTGAATCTAGAGAAGTATTTTGGTTATCTACCGCTCTGGCAATGGGTAAGTATAGCGGCTATTATCAGTATTGTTGGAACATTGGGAGACTTAGTTGAGTCGATGTTAAAGCGTAGCTTGCACGTAAAAGATTCCGGAAATATATTGCCCGGACATGGTGGTTTTTTAGATAGATTTGATGGGTTGTTATTAGCGGCACCTATGGTCTATGTTTTCTTAATTTTAATCAATTGATTGTATTATGAGTCACATTCAAAAATCTACATTTGATTTTTTAACGGAATTGAAAGCCAATAATTCTCGGGAATGGTTTGCCGATAACAGAGCTAAATATGAAGCGGCATTGGCTGATGTGAGAAGTTTTTTGACAGATTTAATTGCCGCTTTGAGCGAGTTTGACCCTAAGATCAATACTTCCATACAGGCAAGTAAATGTTTGTTTCGGATTTACCGTGATACACGCTTTTCAAATGATAAAACACCTTATAAAAGTTGGTTTGGGGCAGGAATTTCAGTTGATGGAAGAAAGTTGCAGGGACCAGAGTACTATATTCATATTGGAGCAGAAAATTCATTTATTGCCTGTGGGTATTGGCGTCCAGAAAAGCAACATTTAGAGGCAATAAGACAAGAAATTGATTACAGCGGTAATAAATTGGATGAAATTTTAAAAACAGTATTGACAGGCGGTAATATTGCACTTTTCAAAGAAGATTTACTGAAGCGTGCCCCTGCGGGCTATAGTGAGGATAATCCTTTTATTGACTTTATCAAATTGAAAAGTTTTGTGTTGGATAGATCTTTAACTATTAAGGATTTATCTGCAAAAAATGCGTTAGATAATATCGTGGCTTCCTATAAAAGTATGCTTCCTTTTAAAGAGTTTTTACAAGAAGCCATCGATACGGACTAATTATTCCGGTAAGCTGATTTTGCCCATGCAGACAGCGGGCGAATCTTTAATTTGCGCTACATTGGATTTGTTGCCTACCAAAGTTTCATTTGCTAACAAAGCAAATAGGACGGCCTCTTTTGCATCTGGATTGATACCTAATGTTGCAAAGCTTTCAACTTTACAGGTAGGTAAGCTCCTTTTGATGTAATCAAACAGCAATGGATTGTGCAGTCCACCACCACTTATATATACAGCCACATCAGATAGCCCTTTTGACTGCTTGCGAATGCCATTGACCATCGCATGAGCAGCAAAGCGATTGAGGGTCGCCATAACATCCTCATGTGGAATATGGCTTGTTTTCGAACAATCCTGTGCCCTTGCGAGATAAGCGAGATTAAATAGTTCTGGCCCGGTGGTTTTTGGAAAGGGCAGTGTTAGAAATTCTTCGGTTAATAATTGATTCAATAGCGCATCATTTACTTGTCCCTTTTTGGCCATATAGGCATCTCTATCCATCTCCTGATTAAAATTAGCCTTCATGTATTGGTTCATCATTGTATTGCCTGGACCGAGATCTGTTGCATAGGCTTTCAATTTTGTTTGATGGCTTGGGATAAATGTGAAATTAGAAATACCGCCAATATTCAGTAAGAATCGATTCTCTGTTGCATGCGAGAAAAGTAGATAGTCGCCATACGCCGCCAAAGGTGCCCCTTCCCCTCCCGCAGCAACATGTTTCTGTCTAAAGTCAGAGAGGGTTATGATGCCGGTATTTACGGCAATATGATCTCCATCGCCGATCTGTAAGGTACTATTGGGCCAATTACGGTCTTTGGTCAATGATTGGGGAGCATGGTATACGGTTTGCCCATGGCTGGCTATACAATCAATCTCGCTGCTTGGTATATTCCACTGTTGTAATGCTGTATTGATTAATTTGGCATGTGTGACTCCAATATAAGCATTGAGTCCCGAAAATAATTGTTGGTCGATATTTCGTTTTGCAAAGACTTCACGGACTCGTGCTCTAAAATCATCCTCATAATCCATTGTAGCAAAATTCTCTAGCTGTATTTTTGTTGTTTTACCTGCATTTTCTATGCGGCATACTGCGATATCAAGACCATCCAGGGACGTTCCGGACATCAGGCCAATAATACGACGTTCTTTCTTTTGTGAAATTTGGTAAAGTCTTTCGATTTGAGGATTCATAGCTTAAAAATAAACACAAAAATGTTATGATGAATATCATTTTTGACAATTAAAGATATTTTGTAACTTCACGGCATTAAAAATCAAAAAATTAAATACAATGAATTTTCCAGCAGAATTGAAATACACCAAAGATCACGAATGGATTCGTGTTGAAGGTGATGAAGCAGTTGTAGGGATTACCGATTTCGCTCAACGTGAATTGGGTGACATCGTTTTTGTTGACATAAACACTGTAGGTGAGGAAGTTGCCGCTAATGAAGTTTTCGGTACAATTGAAGCCGTAAAAACAGTTTCTGATTTGTTTTTACCTGTAGCAGCTACGATTTTATCGGTGAATGAAGCTATTGATGCATCTCCTGAATTGGTCAATTCTGATCCTTATGGTGAAGGCTGGATTGTTCGTATTAAATTGAACAACGCTGCTGATGTTGACGCTTTGTTATCTGCTGATCTGTACAAAGAAGAGATCAACGCATAAATTTGATATATAAAAAAATAAAATAGGGGCCTTTTGGCCCCTATTTTATTTTTCGTCGTTTATTGGGTTTTTAAGGTGGTCTTTATTTTTGCTTCAGGCATATCCACGGCACTTGTCATTTCTGTACTCGTGGTAAGACAGGTCTTTTTATCCAAGACATAGAAGCCCTGTACGTTGCCTACCTGATTTGCATCCGGACCGAACATTTTTCCTTCAACATTTACTTTATAGCCTAGCTCATTTGCTTCTATTAAAGTCATTTTGTTTTCTACTGAAATGCCTGAATCATCTGATTCAGTTTTGGATGTCCAAGAATCACCTATTTTAATCGGCTGTTCAGGCAATACTGTAGTTATATTTTCGAACATACTTTTATCAAATGGCATGTTAATGCCCTCAGGCAACTTGATATCGGAAGATTTGCCAAGTTGATCAACATTAAAGCTAATGCTATTTTCGAGCAACTTGCCTAAGGTCGCATGCATCTGTTTAGAAAATTCATTGGCCTCGGGGTTTTTAGAGTCGTAAGTCATATCCATTCCTGCCATATTCATTTTCATGTTGATTCCGGTATATTTAAGATCGAACGCAAATATGTTGTCTTTTTTCGTCGTATTGGTGATATCAAAGCCCATATTAAGGTCTGTCACCATTTTTTGGCCAGCAGCGTCAATATCCATGGTCATCACAAGATTTTGTGATATTTTTTTCCCTGAATCGGGATTTACGCGTAATGTGTATTTCTTTTGTGCGGAAGCAGATATCACGAGAAATGCAAATACAGCCATTAAAGAGGCAATTCTTAATTTTTTCATATATGGAATTTTAATTTTTTTAGTAAGCAACAATTGGCCAGTTTAAATATAAAAAAAATCCCTTTCACACAGTAAAAGGGATTTTAATTTTTTTAAGGATGTAATTCGTATTACTTCTTGATATAAGATACTTCTTTCACAGCTTTAACAACTTTCTCAACGCTAGGTAAAGCAGCTTCGATCAATGTTGGAGCATAAGGAAGAGGTACATCTGCACAATTTACGCGGATAACTGGGGCATCTAAGTAATCAAATGCATTACGTTGTACATTGAATGCTAAGTCGGTAGAAATAGACGCTAGTGGCCATGCTTCTTCCACGATTACCAAACGGTTTGTTTTCTTAACAGACGCGATGATTGTAGGGTAATCGATAGGACGTACCGAACGCAAGTCAATCAATTCAACGCTGATACCTTCTTTTTTCAATTCTTCAACTGCAGGAATGACAACGCGAGGAAGCATTTTACCAAAAGACACAACAGTTACATCTGTACCTTCTTGGATAATATTAGCTTTTCCGATTTCTAAGTAATATTCTTCTTCAGGAACTTGTCCTTTATCACCATACATGACCTCAGATTCCATGAAGATAACAGGATCTGGATCGATAATAGCTGATTTCAATAAACCTTTAGCTTCATATGGGTTCGAAGGAACCACAACTTTTAAACCTGGTGTATTTGCAAACCAGTTCTCAAAGTTTTGAGAGTGTTGTGCTGCAAGCTGACCCGCATTTCCTGTAGGACCACGGAAGACCATCGGAATAGAGAACTGTCCACCACTCATCGAGTGAATTTTAGCTGCCGCATTGATTACTTGGTCAATTGCAACAAGTGAGAAGTTGAATGTCATGAATTCAACAATTGGCTTCAAACCATTCATTGCAGCACCAACAGCAATACCAGCAAAACCAAGTTCCGCAATAGGTGTATCAATGATACGCTTTGCACCGAATTCATCAAGCATACCCTGACTTACTTTGTAAGCTCCGTTATACTCAGCAACTTCTTCTCCTAATAAAAATATTTTGTCGTCTTTACGCATTTCTTCGTTCATTGCTTCACGAAGTGCTTCTCTGAATTGTATTTCTCTCATCAGTTGTAAAATAGTGTCAATTTTTAGATTACAAATCTACTATTTAAAATTGATATTTTGAAGATTTGAACCTGCTAATTCTATAGTTTTATGTCATTTTTTAATAAGTAAATGACTTTTGTATTAAATTTTTGAATAGAAGTTGTTCAGATAGTCCAATGTCTTTATAAGTGCCTTATTACTATTCATTATCGCCAATGGAATGTTCCACGTGGCCCGGTTCCTTTTCTCCACGTAATTCGAAATTCCACGAATCTCGATTACGGGAACAGTCATTTTGTCGGCAGCATAGAAAACAGCGGCTCCCTCCATACTTTCAATAAGGCTATCAGGATGCAGTTTTTGAACTTTTTCAATACTTTCTGTACTACCATGGACTTTGTTTACGGTAATTCCTTCCCCCTGCTTTAAAAAAGGAAGCCTAAGTTCCTTGTCATTCAGGAAACACGAAGTAAATTTAGACTTTCCATAGCCCAATTGATCTATTGGAATAAAATTATGACCGTCTTCCGCGCCCAGTTCAACAAATGATTCCGAAACGACTTGAACAACTGAGCCTATTTTAATATGTCGGTCCAAACATCCCCCTATCCCGATATTAATGAGGAGATCATATTTTTTTTCATGTAGCACTCTTCCTAGCTCAAAGGCTGTGGCCACCATGCCCACACCAGTGATTAGGGTATCGCATTGACTGTAATTTGGCACCACTTCCAGAAAAGGCTGCAATTCAAATGAAGTAGCCGCAATCACTAATATTTGCATGATAAATTCGTTTTTGATGGAAAATTACAAATTATATTGCAGGCATACCTTTTTTTAGCATAAAAATAGCGAGCTAGGAATTCGTCCTGCTTACAAATTTGAGCTTGATTATAATAATAAGGTTAACTGATTAGTTGCTACGAAATCATTTTTGATCATCGAGTCCGAACGGTGCCATTTTTAGCCTATTGAAATCAGAAACAGCTATGACCTTCTTATATATTAGTTTAGCTTTTATATACCTTTAGTTTAGAATTTAGTTAGGTTTAATTTAGGTCAAACCTATACTAAACCTAAACAAAACCTAACTAAAACCTAAGTAAAACCTAATTAAAACACAAAGAATATCATGCTAAAGTATCCGCATTATCCGGCAACACTTTTGTCAACAGGGTGCATACAAAAACTCACTGCGAAGTCTTAGCAAATTAATTCCCGAAATCATGTTACAGCTAAGAATAAGGAGCTTTTTATCCCTGTGTGATGACAAAAGGCGGAAGGCACTCCATTATATTACTATATTCTGACTTCATTCCTTAAATTGAGATGTTTTAATTGCTCTTAATGCCTTATCTTTGTATCATTATGGTATTTATAACTCGTCGCGAACGTTTCTGTGCTGCGCACAAGCTCTATCGTGAAGACTGGAGTAAAGAGCAGAATGAACAGGTATTTGGTCTTTGCTCCAATCCAAATTGGCATGGACATAATTATGATCTTTATGTAACAGTTAAAGGAAAAGTCAATCCGGAGACTGGTTTTTTGATCGATTTAAAGATCATGAAAGAAATAATCAATCGTAGTATCATTGACAAAGTCGATCACCGTAATTTCAATTTAGATGTTGATTTTATGAAGGGAGTCATGGCTTCTACGGAGAATATAGCAATCGAAATATTTAAGATCTTAAAACCGCTGTTTGATGAACAGGGTGTGATCTTGCATAGTGTCCGTTTGCATGAAACAGAAAATAATTACGTCGAATATTTTGGCGATTAATCTTTAATACATTTAAATAGTAGAAACTATGAGTCAACACTCATTTGACAACGAAGAGTTGGATGGATATATTAAGATCGACAAATACAATACTGAAAAGGTAGATCGCATCGCTGCTCATTATACAGATATATTGGAATGTCTGGGGGAGGATCCAAAACGTGAAGGTTTAGTGAAAACACCAGAACGTGTTGCAAAGGCATTGCAATTTTTGACGCATGGCTATGATATCGATGCTGCGGAAGTGTTACGCGGTGCTATGTTTGAGGAAGACTACAGTCAAATGGTTGTCGTTAAGGATATTGAAGTATATTCTCTTTGTGAGCACCATATGTTGCCTTTCTTTGGTAAAGCCCATATCGCGTATATTCCAAATGGCCATATTGTCGGTTTAAGCAAAATACCACGTGTCGTTGATATTTTTGCGCGTCGCCTGCAAGTTCAGGAACGTCTCACCAATGAGATCAGGGATTGTATTCAAGAAACTTTAGGCGCTCGTGGAGTAGCTGTGGTGATGGAATGCAAGCATATGTGTATGGCCATGCGTGGTGTTCAAAAACAGAATTCCGTAACGACTACCTCTGCATTTACTGGCGCATTCCAAAATGATGTCACAAGATCCGAATTTTTACGCTTGATCACTGCTGATCTTGCTTAGTATATTTGTTGTTTATTAATAAAAAAAGCCTGCTAAAATATCCTCTTTTAGTGGGCTTTTTTTTTGATAGAATTTGAAAACAAAATAGAAAATCAAAAAATGGCAATATTGCTTTTTTATGCTTCTGAGGCGATTTATGAAAAATGCTCTTTACAAAAGGATAATTGTATTTAATTGATATTCAGTTTTTTGTAAAAAAAAGTTTTTATCATAAAAATGTTTTTTGGTACCTTTGTGGTTATGGAAATTGTTGCCGACGATTTAGAGTCCTATTTGGAACATACTACAGACGAGGAAAATTCGTTACTGAAAAGGGTAAATCGGGAGACTTATTTGAAGGAAACAATGCCCCATATGTTATCTGGGCACTACCAGGGAAGAGTTCTTTCTTTATTGAGTAAAGTGGTTGCTCCGAAACGTATTTTGGAAATAGGAACGTTTACGGGATACGCAACGTTGTGTCTCGCAGAAGGGCTGCAGGAAGATGGGATATTGCATACTATCGATATCAATGCAGAGCAACAAGAACGCGTCCAAGGTTATTTTGATGAATCGGCATTTGCTGATAAAATCAACTATCATATTGGAGATGCAGCGGTAATACTACCTACATTAGATGAAACATTTGATTTGGTATTTATCGACGCGGACAAAAAGAGAAATTTATATTATTTCGAAACGATAATAAATCAAGTTCCGTCTGGGGGACTTATTTTGATTGACAATGTCTTATGGAAAGGTAAGGTGTTAGATTCAAAACCAGACAACCAAACAAAGCAGATCATTGATTTGAATGCACGTTTAGCTCAGGACAAGCGCGTAGAAAAGGTAATATTACCGATTCGAGACGGACTTTTTGCCTTGCGCAAGAAGTAATTTGTGAACTAAAACATTCTTCATGAATTTAAAACAATTAAAAAGCTTTGTACTGTTACTAGCTTTGGGAACTTTTGGATTAACAAAAGTTTCAGCTCAAAGTAATGCGGCATATGTCGATAAGTACAGTCCAATAGCAAAAGAAATGATGGAGGAACATGGTGTTCCAGCATCGGTTATCTTAGCCATCGCTATGCATGAAAGCGGAAATGGTGGTAGCAGGGTAGCAAAAAATTTGAATAACCATTTTGGTGTCAAAGGAAAAAACAACAGTACCGTTATTCGGTCAGCTTACAAAGGTTATCGGTCTGTAATGGACTCGTATGATGATTTTGTAGGAATAGTAAAAAGAAAAAAGACTACTCAGAGTCTTTTTGAAAAACATCCCGGTGAAAAATACGAAGCTTGGGTAAAAGCGATTGCTCGTTCGGGCTACTCTACGAGTAAAGGTTGGACAGCAAAAGTACTCGCTACTATTAGACAATATCATTTGGATATGTTTGATAATGATGCTAAGCAAAATAGATTCTCGTCAACAAAAAAATAAGCGCGATAGTATTGCATGAAGAAGTTTTTTTATGGCATGTTTGTATTCATGATGTTGATTACATCATGTTCAAGCCGGAGAGGCACAATTTCCTCCACTAAATCTGGCTCCAATTCAAAAACTTCTTCATCCTCTTCTGTGGGGCGACCTACCATGGCTGGCAACGACTATATTGCTCATTACAAAGATGTGGCCGTTGCAGAAATGAATAAATATGGTATTCCTGCGAGCATTAAACTTGCTCAGGCTTTACTGGAATCCGGTAATGGTAACAGTTATCTTGCGCGTGAGGCTAATAATCATTTCGGTATTAAATGCGGTGGCGTTTGGAAAGGAAAATCCGTGACTCGTCCCGATGATAATATCAATGACTGTTTTCGGGTTTATGAAAATCCCGAACAATCTTTTCGGGATCACTCAGAGTTTCTGTTACGACCGCGATATGCGGCACTCTTTAAGTTGGATAAGAACGACTATAAAGGCTGGGCCAAAGGCTTGAAAGCGGCTGGATACGCCACCAATCCGCGTTATCCTGAATTGCTGATCGAAATGATCGAAAGATATCATCTTGATCAATACGATCGCGGTGAATCGCCACGTGAAAAGGTTGTACGTGAAGAGACTGTTCAGGTCGAGATCGTGCAGAATGTACAAGAAACCCCTCCTACCGTCGTAAAGACAGAAGAAATCAAGAGCCCGGTAGCTATGCGTATTCATGAGGTTAAAGCGCAGGATACGTTATATTCGCTCAGTAAGCTGTACAATGTATCCGTTGATCAGATCAAATCCCTAAACGGTCTTACCGATGATGCGCTATCTTTAGGGCAGCTATTGGTTATATCTAAATAGTTACGCTTTAAAAGATGTTAAATATTTCGCTTTTGTACAGCGATATAGTAGTTTTACGAAAGTGATACTATTGCGATATATTTTTCTACTTATTGCCCTTGTGGGCTTTACCTCTCCACTTTTTTGCCAAGATAAAAAAGTCGAGGGTATCGTTTTTGATAAAAATACCAAACAACGTATTGGAAATGTAAGGCTGGCCAACTTACGTACTGGCGAGGTCAATTATAATACTATTAAAGGAGAATTTGTCTTTAATGCACAACTAGGAGATCATATTGTTGCGCTATGTAAAGGCTATTTTTCAGATACTCTTCAGGTGGATAACCGCGGATTGTTGCTGTTTCATTTGGTACGTGAATCGTTTTATATTGATGAAGTTCAGGTTTTTGCACGCAAGACACCAGAGGAAATTCTGAAAAAAGCAAAAGAGGATTATGAGAAAGCGTATCGTCTTGCGGGTTATGGAGACGTATTTTCTGTTGGCCCAAATGGGGCTGGATTAAGCATCAATTCAATTTATAGTTTATTTAGCAAGGAGGCTAAAAGAGCACGTCGACTAACTAAAACCATTGAAAACGATTATAAGGAAAATGTGATCGATTACAAATTTACGAAAGAGCTTATCAGTAAGATTACAGGATTAAATAGCGAAGAAGCTGAACGATTTAGAAGGATATTTAGACCCTCCTATTTCTTTATTCTCTCAGCGAGTGATTATGAATTGGTGAATTATATCAAAGATTGTTATTCACGGTATCAATTGAACCCTTCGCAATATTTTATTGAGCCTTTTCCAACAATTAATTATAAATTAGTACCGTAAACAAAAAATAGACGTTTTCAGAATGAAGTTATTCAATTTTGTCGGCATGGCTCTGCTTTGCCTTTCTATTACCAGCTTAAAAGCACAGGATCTGAAAGATCTTCGAGCAAAACCAGATACCGTAATTTCTGTACAGAAAGAGCAACCATTAAATATTAAAACGATTCGTCCTATAGTTCCAAAACTAAACTTAGAGGTAGACTATTGGAAACATTGGACAAAATTCGGGATCAATTTAAACCAGGCGTCATTTAATGATAATTGGAAAGGTGGGGGTGTTGGTTCTATTGCTGTAGGATTGAATGCGAATCATAAATCGGATTATACGAAGGACAATTTCAATTTTGTGACCGAAGTTGATTTACGTTATGGAAAGATAAAGAATACCAATAATATTGCGAAGAAGAATAATGACCGTATATTTTGGGATAATAAGCTTTCTTATAAATTGTCTGCCAATTGGGCATTGTTTACGTCGGTGACATTTGAGTCGCAATTTGATGCGGGTTATAAATATAAAACGGTTAACGGCAGAGATACAATAGACTATATTGAGAATGCGTTTATGGCACCAGCTTATCTGACAGAATCTTTCGGTCTTGAATATAAGCCTAGTAACGAATTTTCCTTGCGTTTTGGTACGGGTACTGCACGTCAAACTTTTATCTTGGATGAGCGTGTTAAGCCTCGTTCTGGAGAAGGTTTCTTTGAGAAATATGGCTATTATAGAGATCCTAACAATCCAAGTGCGGGTACTGGTGAACGATTTGGTGTAAAGGAAGACCGCACTTTTGCCAATGCACTGGCATTCCAGCTAACGGGTAACCTAGACAAAAACTTCACAGATAAACTGAATGTAAAGGCTCGTTATAACCTTTTTGCTGATTACGAGAAACTTTCCAATCCTACACACCGTCTGGATGTAACTGTAACGGCAAAAGTCACGAGAGTCATCAATGTGAACTTAAATGGTATTATGATCTATGATCCAGATGTTATTTCAAGAGTACAGTTGAGCCAGTCGCTGGCATTGGGTATAGTCTATAGTTTACCAAAATAATGTTTAGGTCTGTGTCAATAGGGATATTGCTTTGTTCATTGCTGTCTTTGGCAAGCTGCAAATCGAAGATACAGCCGGTGGTTGCAAAACCGCTAGTTGCGTCATTTGCTTCTGCATTGGTTGTGGAAGAGAAAGTCGAAGCTAAGCCAGATACCAATTTATTGACACCTGAGGAAAGAAAGGTTGTTTTTTTACAGAAATCTGGAAACCATCCTTATTGGCGCCAAGAGGAAGCCATACATTATGATGTTCGTAAACCTAACTATGTCATTATTCATCATACAGCACAAGATAGTATTGGGCAGACGATCAAAACCTTTCAGATTCCAAGAACTAAAGTGAGTTCACATTATGTCATTGGCCGGAATGGGGAGATTATACAAATGTTGAACGATTATGTTCGGTCTTGGCATGCAGGGGTGGCAAAATGGGGTTCTATTGTCGACATGAACTCCTGTTCTATTGGTATAGAATTGGATAATAATGGTAGGGAGCCTTTTCCTGAGGCACAAATTAATTCATTGATGACTGTGCTTGATACCTTGAAATCGCGTTATTTAATTCCAGCAAATAATTTTATTGGCCATGCTGATATCGCTCCATCACGCAAGAATGATCCAAGCGTTTTTTTCCCGTGGAAAAAGCTTGCAGAACGGGGTTTTGGAATATGGTATGATGAAGGACAGCTTGTGGCCCCTCCTGATAGCTTTAATGCGATAGACGCGCTTAAAATTATTGGTTATGATACGTCCAATCTAAAAGCCGCTATCGTTGCCTTTAAACGAAAATTTGTCGTTCGGGATACAACCCCCGAATTGACCATATATGATAAGAGTGTATTGTACAATATCTATAAAAAATACGGAGCCTGAGCAATCAGGCTTTTTTTTATTCAAGATCCCTTTTGTCCTCTATAGGACGAGGTGCTTTCACCCCCAGTTGTACGATATAGGCGATTAACATGACAGCTAGGCAGCCAATAAGATTTAGCCAAAGAAAAGGAATCTTATTCATCGTCCATACTGCTATCACGATAATTTCGGAAAGAATGGCTGCAAGAAAAACAGCTTTGCCTTGAATTTTCTTCATGTAGAAGGCGACGATAAAAATCCCTAGGATAGTACCATAGAATAGTGAGCCCAAGATATTGACCGCTTCGAGGAGATTACCCAATCTGTTCGCATACAAAGCAACAATAACAGTAAATGTACCCCAGATCAACGTAAATAAACGCGACCACAAAAGGTCTTGTTTTTCAGATGAGTTAGGATTAATAAATCTTTTGTAGATATCAATGGTCGTTGTTGAGGCCAATGAGTTAATAGCACTTGCCGTAGACCCCATGGATGCGAGAAAAATGACCGCTATGAGTAGCCCAATTAGACCCTTTGGGAAGACGCTTGTCACAAAAGAAAGAAAGACATAATTATTGTCATTCGTTTCCGCTGTTGGGTTGTTTTTTTTGATTAAGTCCAAGGTTCCTTCTTTTACGACCTGCATTTTTGCATTAAGTTGATCGAGTGAGGATCGATAATCAGCAATTCTTTTTTCATCGTCGTGATCCAATGCTGTATTAAGCTGCTGAACAACAGATTCACGTGTTTTAAATAGCTCGCTATGCTTTTGTTCGAGAAGCTGGTAGTCAGGAGCATATTTGCTTTCTTTTAGCTTCTTGATCTCGACTTGATTAAAAAAAATGGGCGGCTGATGGAATTGATAATAGGCAAATACCAGAACTCCAATCAACAGGATAGCAAATTGCATAGGGATTTTCAATAGACCATTCATAATTAATCCCATGCGACTTTCTTTGATCGAAGCCCCTGTCAAATAACGACCTACTTGACTTTGGTCGGTCCCGAAGTAGGAAAGCTGTAGGAAAAAACCACCGATTAGTCCTGTCCAAAGCGTATAGTTATTATTGAGATCAAAAGTGAAATCCAATGCATTGGTTTTTCCTGATTTTCCTGCAATATGAAGTGCTTTTGATAATCCAATAGACTCTGGCAACAGATGGATAACTAATATACCTGCTACGAGTAATGATCCAAAGATAATGCTCATTTGAAGCAACTGTGTGTGAGACACGGCTTTGGTTCCTCCATAGGTCGTATAGATAACAACAAAACTTCCTATGGCCAATGTAGTCCATGTTAGATCAATATGAAGGATGGTTGATATAATTAAAGCCGGTGCAAAGATGGTAATACCCGTTGATATTCCCCGCTGTATCAAAAAAAGAATGGCGGTGAGCCCTCTGGTTTTGACATCAAACCGTTTTTCTAGAAATTCGTAGGCTGTAAATACTTTTAGCTTATGAAAAATAGGGACAAATGTAATGCAGAGCACAATCATGGCCAACGGAAGACCAAAGTAGAATTGGACAAAACTCATTCCAGAAGAATAGGCCAGCCCAGGGGCAGATAAGAAAGTAATGGCGCTCGCTTGTGTCGCCATTACCGATAATCCGACATGATACCAAGGTAAAGAACGATTACCTAGAAGATATCCGTCAATATTTTTTATACCCCTACTCTTATAAACGCCATATACGACAATAAATAAGAGTGTCAGAAATAAAACGATCCAATCTGCTGTACTCATGAATAGTGGTTCGTGAAAATGTACAGAAAAAGGATGAATACGAATAGCCAGATAACGACCAACCAGTAGAAACGCTTCCAGCTATTCATCTTTCTTATCTATCTGAAGGCTTTTGAGGATAGATAACGCTATTAAAAATAGCAGCGATAATCAATCCGACAATAGCACCTCCAAAGATGCTTAAAAATGTCTCGTTTGCAGTGAATCCAATTAATGCACCAAATACTACAGCAACTAAAAGAATGATTCCTTTTGCTTTGCCAGCATCAATTGTCGTGCAGTTGTTGTCAATCTGATTTTCCATTATTATATTATTTTGATTTTGATAGCAAATTTACGAATAATCTGTAAGCTCCGGGAATCCCGGCAGGCAATTGTCTGAAAAAAGACAAAGATGTATAAACAAATTTACCTTTTCCATATTGAGCAATGAGTAATGAGCCATTATGTAACGGTTCGCCGGGATCTTGCATGGTGATCGGGGTGCGGTACTTTTTATCGATATCTTCCGCAAAGTAGAGTCCCCGCTCCTGCACCCAGTGTTCGAAGTCAGCTTCGCTGATCTTGTTCGGGTAATTAAAAATCGGGTCATTTTTATCGAAATGTACCGTTGCAAGTTCGTCTGTTACACGGCTTCTGCCGATGCTAAAAGGAAAAGGGCCAAAGTTTTTTGAGAACAGTCCATTGTTTACATTGTACTGTTCCAGGACCGTTCCACCCATGTTCACATACGCAAGTAGTCTGTTTTGGAGCTGTGCAATTTGCTTGTTGACGTTGAATATTCGTACACCCAAGATTACAGCATCGTAGCTAGAGAGATCTGCTTTTAATGCCTGTTCGTTACTTAATACATCGACTTTAATACCAATGGCCGCCAGCGACTCCGGAATTAGATCCCCTGCCCCATGGATGTATGCCACTTTCTTTATGTCGTTGATCAGGTTGACATTGCTCATTTTTATAGCGACATCTGGGAAATAAACAATATTAGGTATATGATTGTAATCGATGGATTTTATCTCTTTTAAGTGCTCTTTGTTTGCTAAGAGGAAGTCCAGGGTATCAATGGAAGATTTAGAAGCATCTGATGGTTTTATGCTGATCTCTCTGGAAATTATACGTTCGCCTTTGTCAAAAGATAGGTCAAAAGATGCCGGTGAAACTTCCCAGCCTTTAGGTACATTCGGTCTGACGTTAAACGTGGTTGTGTTTGCTTGTCCGTTTTTCTGAAAAGTCAGATTTATTTTGACAGTGTGGGCATTTTGTGTAAGTGCCAAAGGGCTGGAACTTTTTGCCGTCAACTGTGGGACGATCACAATGGGGTCGTAGATTTCGCCACGAACAGGATCGGTATATTTATATTTTATGGGCTGACTGAGTGTGATATTTTCACCATTGATCCGGAGTTGAAATGATACCTCTGGAGCATAGGGGTTTTCTGGATAGCCAGTCAGGTTAAAATCACTGACATTAAATTTGCCTTTTCCATGCGGTTCAATCAACCAGTATGGTTGTGTCGTCCTGTCGGCATGTATAAGAACAGAGTCTCTTTGTAGCTTGTTTATTTTTAGTGTTTCATGAATGCTATTTCCATTTATTTGGGTCAGCTCAACGGTTACATTTGGACGTCGAACAATAATGGAATGTTCTACTTTGATCTGATCTTCCAAGGCATAGGATGGATTTTTAGCGATACTTTCGAACCAAATTCCACCACAGGCAAGAATTAGTTTTTCAACCTCTTTTTTCTTTTCAGTTTTCCAGTATTCATCATCAATTTGATCCAGTGCTTTGTACAGTTGGATCAATTCAGCAATGATCAATTCGGGTTTATCAATTTGATATGTTTGATTGATGTGGTCAATTAAGGACTCAACTTTACTGCCGTTTTGAATTCTTTTCCATGAGGTGTCAACTCCATCCAAGAGTGTATTTTTTGCAGGTGCACCGTCTACATACTCAAAGTATTCGATTGAAGAGCCACGTTGGCTTGCCGAACCAAAGCCTTGGCTTTTGTGTGATGAACGGCTGTGTGCGGCAATTTCTCCATAAGAGGCTCCTAGAAGAGAATTGTAATCCCCGATATCTATTTTTAACTGATCTTCACGTGTATTGTTTTGACCTCCGAAGTTAGCTGTATTCCAAAGCAAGCGTTTAGCTTTCCAGGGGCGTACAAATTGAAGTTGCTCTGGGAATATATTCGGATCAGCAGCAGCTTTAAAGGCTTCATGTGCTAGAATGGCCGAGGCTTGATGATGACCATGGCCACCCCTTGAATCGGGAGGAAAACGCGTGATGATGACATCGGGCCTAAATTTGCGGATAATCCATACGGCTTCGCGGAGAACACGCTGTTTATCCCAGAATTCGAAAGTTTCCTCTGGAGTCTTCGAGAATCCAAAATCGTATGCTGATGAAAAAAATTGCTCACCTTTATCGATTTTTCGAGCTGCCAGTAATTCCTGCGTTCGAATCAATCCAAGTTCAATACCTTGTTCTGTTCCGATAAGGTTTTGTCCCCCATCACCTCGAGTTAGGGATAAATAGCCTGTTTTATATTTTTTTTCCTGCGCTAGCCAAGCGATTAGCCGGGTATTTTCATCATCGGGATGTGCTGCAAAATAGAGTACCGACCCCAGCACGTTCAGTTTTTCTAGATGAAGTTTAATTTCAGCAGCGTTCCACTGTGGATTCTGTGCTTTAACGATTGAAGTTGACAAGATGCCAGCCAAAATAATGATAACAGAGAGAAAAGGTCTTCGCATGTTTAAAGATAAAAATTTTGATGAACAACGGATTGTTGGAGATTGTAATTTTATTGCGTGTCTTTTTAATTGACAGTCTTTAATTAGCCCACTTGTGACGTTGGTATATTGCTTTGACTTATGGATATTAGGCGAATTAAACTTAGGGCCATAAAAGGAAGCTAGTTTGAGTGACGAGGTAGAGGGATAGATCACTAAATGGTAAAATATAGGCATAAATAAAAAACGGAAATCCCAATCAATTTGGAATTTCCGTTTAACAATTAAAATATTTTTTCCTGAAACGAATTTTTAGAGAATAGTTATTTTGTCGCTTCGCTCCAAGTGGCAACCTTTAACATAGTAAATATATGTAGAAAATATTTAGTTCTGTTAGATTACTTTAATTAGTTTTCCACATTGCTAAATTTTGTCAACATTTTAGCTTTTGGAAAACATATAATATATAGGCGTCATGCGTTTAAGATGCTGCAATACAACGATCTTTAGGGTAAGATAGATTCTCCACTACCTTAAAAAAAATCTGGATTGGTCTAAATCCAATTGCATATTTGTTTGACAAATTTCAATTGATGTTAGTTTTTATGCTTCAAATGCTCAAAAACGACAGGAACAACCTTTAAAGAAAGTTTCACACGAATGCTTTTTTGCAAAGACTATTTATCAATAGCACCTAGAACACGCTTCATAAACATATTTAACGCGTCTTTTTTTGAGTTACCTTCTTTAATTAATTTATCAACCTCTACAGCTCCGTATAGGTTTGAAATCAATTCACCAAGAACGTCAAGTTCTTCATCCTTTAAAGGAGCTTCGGTTAATGCTTCCAGTGTCTCGATTGTTTCCAGGACATAATCTACATCATTCTGCTCGATGAACTCTGTCAAATGCTTAATTACTGGTAGTTTCATTGAATAATTCTACTAATGCGTCTAACTTATTTGTTTGTACCTGATTGACTAATTTACCGTTCTTAAAAGCGGCAAAAGTGGGTAGGTTATTGACATTTGCCAGTTTGCGGGATTCAGGAAATTTTTCTGCATCAGCAATAACAAAAGGTACGCTATCATTTTCGCCAGCCAGTTTTTTGAATTTTGGTTTCATGATTTTGCAGTTACCGCACCAAGTGGCAGAGTACTGAACCATCACAATATCGTTATTGTTTACAATTTCTTGTAAATTATCGTTTTCTAATTCTTGTAACATGATTTTATTATTAAGGTGATTGTTGGAGAAATCAACAGGAGCCGGGAAAAGCTCCTGTTGATAAGACACTGTGGTATTGTATTGTTAGTGTTTCGCTAAATAATCAGCTACACCTTTTCTATCTGCGTTCATGGCATCTTTACCTTCTTCCCAGTTTGCAGGACACACTTCGCCAAATTTCTGAACGTGAGCGTAAGCGTCGATCAAACGTAAATATTCTTTAACGTTACGGCCCAAAGGCATGTCGTTTACTGATTCATGGAATACACGGCCAGTTTCATCGATCAAGTAAGTTGCTCTATAAGTAACCGCAGAACCTTGAGCCAATGTTCCGTATTCAGGGTGTTCAACTTCTTGAACATCTAAGATTCCCAATATACTTGATAAGTTACGGTTGGTGTCTGCCAAAAGAGGATATTCAACACCTTCAATTCCACCGTTATCTTTTGCTGTGTTTAACCAGGCAAAGTGTACTTCATTTGTATCGCAAGAAGCGCCGATTAAGACTGTATTGCGTTTTTCAAACTCAGCAGCTGCTTCTTGGAAAGCGTGCAATTCAGTAGGACATACGAAAGTGAAATCTTTTGGATACCAAAATAAAAGCACTTTTTTACCTTCTTTAACTGCTTTTTCAAAAATGTTGATTTGTAAATTGTCGCCTAAATAATCAATTGCATCTACTGTAATGCTTGGAAAACTTTTACCTGTGAAACTCATAATATATCTTTCTTTTTTTTGTTGACACAAAGATACAGCAACTCGATGCAAAAAGCGAATTGATTTTACCAATACACTATCGTCAAAATCTATTATGACTAGATTATAACAATAAGTTTTTATTATAATAATGATAACTTGATCTCATGATGAACAGATCATTTGAATGTTTCTTGAAAATAAATGAATTAATACTGCGGTAGTTACAAATTTATGGCCTAAAATAATTGCAGTTTTGCAAATCAAAAGCTACTTTTGCGACGTTCAATTCTAGAACAACACAATGCTGGAGGGGTTCCAGAGCGGTCAAATGGGACGGACTGTAAATCCGTTGCTTCGGCTTCGAAGGTTCGAATCCTTCTCCCTCCACCATTTTTCATTTTCTAAATCCAGTTTATCTTTCAGGTTCTAAATTTGCGTTTGTTCGGGACTATTCCATCGTACATGAAACGGCTTTAATATAGATTTTTTGCTATTGTGGATGTTAATGGCTTTAGTATAACCAGTCTATACAGGGGTTACCTCTCTTTTTGAAAAAAATATAACAGGATTTTAGACTAGCTATTGACTTATATATAAAATAAACCTAAGTTTGGCTTCTGAAAAGGCCCCGTAGTTCAACGGATAGAATAGATGTTTCCTAAACATTTGATAGCAGTTCGATTCTGCTCGGGGCTACTGAGAAAAGCGATGGATTTCCATCGCTTTTTTTGTTTAGTGCTTAATAGTTTTTCTTTTCTTATCAAAATAAATGCGTAATAGAATTGTAAATTTTTAATAGAATGTTTACTTTCGGATCATTATTTACACATACAGCAATTTTACTTTTGGCCTGTAATTCTGTAACATAGATTGAATGGGAAAATTTTTATTATACCAATTTAGAAAGGTATATGCAGCTAATCCTGCTTTTTTTGTTTGTTTTGCCATTTGGATGGCCTTAATGACAGCTATAGTTGTATTTATACCGAAGGGAGATTCATTCCATTTTGTGAATACACGTCATGCATTTTGGGCCGATATTCTTTTTACAATACAGACCTATTTTGGAGATGGTCTTTTTGTTATAGGTGTTTTTATTGCTTACTGCTGTACACAGCAGTGGAATTTTGCTCGAGCTATCCTCGGGACTTATATCTTTTCAGGGCTGATCTGTTGTGTATTGAAAAACCTTTTCGATGCCGATAGACCGGCAACGGTATTTCATGGAGACCCAACATTCCATGTTGTTTCTTGGTTGCGTGTAGCGCACTTTAACTCTTTCCCTTCTGGACATACAACGTCGGCCTTTGCGATGGCAGCTACGTTAGCCATTATCTCAAAAAATAGGGCTTTTGGTATAATTTTATTTGTTCTTGCTGTATTAACGGGCTATTCTCGGGTGTATTTGGGCCAGCATTTTGTAGAAGATGTATGGTTTGGATCGATTTTAGGAACCAGTACAGCTTGTTTTTATTTACTTGCAATGCCTTATGTTTTAAGAAGTAAACGCATGTCATTTGGCCTGAGATTTCTTCAGGTCAAAATCTAAAGTGCAAATTCGGTAAACATGTGCGTTGATAGATTAGGCTACGCGTGTTTCTTTAAATAAAGATAATCGCCCAACCATCACAAACATCAATAGGCCGAAACAGGCAAAAACACCGTAGGAATAACGTAGGCTAAAAGCTTCAGCAATATATCCAATTAAAGGCGGTCCCATTAAGAAGCCCAGGTAACTGATGCTTGAAACCATGGCTAAGGCTACTCCAGATGGTACATTTTTGTTCTGCCCAGCAATGCTATAGATAGATGGGACGTTACAGGCCACACCTATACCTACCAACATAAAGGCTAGGGTACAGATGATAAATTCGGGGAAGATAACCGATGTCATCATTCCGACGAACATCAGGAGGCCACTGTATTGCAGGGTTCTTTTTCTCCCTAATTTGCGAATGACAGCATCACCAACAAAGCGCCCAGTGGCCATCATAATCATAAAAGACGCGTAGCCAACGACAACAAATTTTTCAGGAGCTTGAACGATCTCTTTGAAATATACCCCACTCCAGTCAAACATTGCCCCTTCTGTTGCCATGCTGAAAAAGCCGATAATGCCGAGTTGAAGTAAGCCACCTTCTGGTTTAGAGAAAAAACTACGCTTTTCCTTTTGAGGAGATTTGCCCGGAACCAGATACTTTTGGTTGATTAGTGTATTCGCTGTGACAATGACTAATATGATTAAAAAATGATAAAAGGTGTTCAGACCCAAATTCATCGTTAACAAGCCGACTAGTGCACCTGTGAAGCCAGCGATGCTCCAGGCCCCATGAAAAGAAGTCATTATTGATTTTTTGAAAATCTGCTCAGTTGCAACGCCTTGCGTGTTAACGGAAATATTACACATATTGCCAGTGACACCAAACAGAAATAATATGCCCCCCAACTGCCAGGCATTCTGTGCAAAGGGGATGGAGCACAGGACCAAGGTGTAAGCGATAGGTACAATACGCAAAACACTTGCACTGCCATATTTTGTGACCAGCTTTCCTGAGAGAGCCATTGTTGCAAGCTGACCAACAGGAAGCATTAGTAAAATTGTACCCAATTGCCCCTCACTTAAATGGAGATGAGCTTTAATAACGGGAATTCGACTTGCCCAAGATGCAAACGCGATCCCTTGGCAAAAAAAGAAAAGTGATACCGCGATTCTTATGCGATTTCGTTTGTTATAAAGATCTTCTTCTGAGTGAGTTAACGTTGCTTCCATAGTTTCTGATTTGAGGGTGCAAAGTTAAGGATAAGTATCCCATTAAAGAATATAATGATTCAAAAAAATACTTCAGCTTTTAGGTTGCAATAGGAATACAGAAATATGCCTATATTTAAATTGCTCATCGGATTGTTGATAATTATATGCGATTAATTCGATAATTATCTTCTGTTTCAGTCTTTCAGTAAGAAAATAATACGATGTCCTTTTTGAATTTGGCTAAAACATATGTATTCAATGTGATATGTTTTGCATAACCATTCCTTGTATAAGAACAGGAAAGACACACATTTGTTTCAGTCTATTTTCAAGCATGGTTCAATTTAAAAAGAAATTAGATGTGGAAGTCAAAAATAGGCCGAGTGGGAGCTTCTACTTCTTTAGAAAATAAACACCTATGAAAAAGTGGAATAGGTCTACGATTAAATGCTGAAGAAATAAAAATATAAAATTCTTCACTATTTCATATTGGTATTGTTCAATACCTATTCTACCTTTGTATTGGCAAACAATTATTAGCCTCCTAGATAACATGATAAAGAAACTAATTTTAAGTACAGTTCTAGCCTATGCTGGAACAACCTGTGTTATTGCCCAACAACCCACGTTTTTATCCCATCCGACTTTAAGTCCCGATGGAAAGGAAATGGTTTTCAGCTACGAAGGTGACCTTTGGAAAGTTGGAAGTCAAGGTGGTGTTGCGGTACGGTTAACAGGAATGGAAGGAAATGAGATCAATCCAAGAATTTCCCCAGATGGAAAATGGTTGGCTTTTTCCGCCAATCAAAACGGTAATATGGATGTCTATGTAATGCCCTTGGCGGGTGGAGATATACGGCAGCTGACATCGCACGATGCTTCGGATGAAGTAGACAGCTGGAGCTGGGATAGCAAGACGCTTTATTTTACGTCATCGCGTTACAATAGAATGAGTGCTTATCAAGTCGCTTTGGATGGCGGAACGGCAACAAGGTTGTTTCCTCATGTCTTTAATTATATCAGTAATGTGGTGCCAACACCTTCAGGAGAATTATTATTCAATGACAGCTGGGAAGGCTATAGCTCGGCGAACCGCAAGCGATATAAAGGTGCTTTCAATCCGGATATCAAGTCTTATAATCCCAAAACAAAGGCATTTCAACAGTATACAGATTATATCGGTAAGGATTTTTGGCCGACAGTAGACCAGAAAGGAAACATATTCTATGTGTCCGACGAAAGCAATGGTGAATACAATCTTTATCAAATAGCTGGAAAAGCGAAAACCCAATTGACCTCTTTCCCAGAATCAATCAAACGTCCGTTTGTCGCGGCAGATGGTAGTAAGATCGCTTTTGAAAAGGGGTACCAGCTTTATATTTACGATGTCAATGGAAAGAAAACCATGCAGCCCAGCATCGCACTTAACCGTAATCAGGTCCTAGGAAAGCTGAAGGAGTTCAATATTTCAGGTAACATCAGTAATTTCGACGTTTCACCGGACGGGAAAAAGATGGCATTTGTATCCCGTGGGGAATTGTTCGTTTCGGATATCGAAGGAAAGTTTGTTCGTCAGATGCCTAGTCAAGGGGAGCGCATCATGGAAGTTAAATGGCTTAAAGACAGTAAAACATTGCTCTATAGTCAAACGCATCAAGGGTATCAGAACTGGTTTTCACGTACAGCAGACGGTAAAGGAGAGGTAAAACAATTGACACAAGATCTGCGTAACAATCGAGATATTACATTCAATGGGGATAAAACAAAAGCGGTATATCTCAGCGGACGTGATGAAGTTCGTCTATTGGATTTGACAAGTTTGAAGAGCCAAACAGTAGTTAGAGATGAAATCTGGGCATTTCAAAATTCTTCGCCCTCATTTTCTCCCGATGGAAATTATCTTTTATTCACGGCTATACGCAATTTTGAACAGGATATTTTTGTGTATAACCTGAAAAATGAGCAAACGACAAATTTGACAAATACTGGTGTTACAGAGGCAGCACCATATTGGTCTCCCGATGGTAAATACATTTATTTTGCGAGTAATAGGACTAAACCTTCTTATCCTACTGGTATGCAAAACTCAAGCATTTTCCGAATGGCATTGACCAACTTTGACCAACCTTATCGTAGCGCAAAGTTTGATGAATTATTTGTAACACCTGAAAAGAAAGATACGACAGTAAATAAAACTGGTGCAACTAAGAAGGAAGATGCTGCTAAGGATAAGAAGAAAAATGATGCCGACAAGGTAAAGTCAACCGCAATACCAGCAGCCGAAGCAAAGAAAGCTGTTTTGGTCCAATTGGATTTAGAAGGATTGCGTGACCGAATTGAGCAAGTCAGTCCAGCATTTGGAACACAATCTGATCCTTTGGTGATACAAAAAGGGGATAAATCCTATTTGTTCTATGCTTCCAATCATGAAGGAAAATATAGTACATATCGTACCGTATATGAGTTATTTACACCAGCCAAAACCGAAAAAGTCACAGATGGAGGTATGGGGCAATTTGTAGAGTCTGCAGGCAAGTACTTCGTGCTGACCCGAGGAACAATTCAGAAATATAATCTTGACTTGAATAAGCTTGATGCGGTCACCATGAGTTTTAAATTCAATCGGGATCTTGAGAAAGAGTTCAATCAGATGTTTTATGAGACATGGGCCAATCTGGAGGAGAATTTCTACGATAGCAATTTCCATGGTGTAGATTGGACCGCTGTTAAAAAGAAATATGAGAAATATCTTCCAGGTATCAACGATAGGACAGATTTGCGCATCCTCTTAAATGATATGTTGGGCGAACTCAATTCGTCACATTTGGGGTTCAGTTCTATGGGGCAGGAAGAACGTAAGCCGTTTGGTTTTGTAACGAATGAAATCGGTGTGATCTATGATACAAGCAACCCTTATAAGATTAGCTATATTGTTCCGAATGGCCCCGCAGCAAAGAAAGAGGCCGATATTCACGCGGGTGATATTCTCATGGCGATTAATGGAACAAAATTGAATACGCAGGCAGACCGCGATAGTTATTTTACTTGGCCTTCACTGGAAGAAGAAATCCAATTGACCTTGAATCGTAATGGCAAGGAAATTCAGACAAACATTCGTCCGGTATCAAGCGCTGTGTTTAGAGACCTCCTCTACGACCAATGGATTAGAGATAACCGAAGCCGAGTTGATCAGTTGAGTAGCAATAAGATAGCGTATTCACACATGAAAAATATGTCGGATACTGAGTTACAGCGGTTCTTGATCGACATGGCTGAACAGGAGAATAACAAACAAGGGATTATTTTAGATTTACGGTATAATACAGGCGGAAATGTGCACGATGAAGTTTTACGATTCCTGTCACAACGCCCTTACTTACAATGGCAATACCGAGGTGGTAAACGTGCGCCACAAAGTAATTTTGCACCATCTGCCAAACCTATTGTTTTATTGATTAATGAGCAATCGCTGAGCGATGCTGAAATGACCGCTGCGGGCTTTAAAGCCCTTAAATTGGGGAAAATCATCGGTAATGAGACCTATCGTTGGATTATTTTTACTTCTGCTAAAGGCTTAGTCGACGGATCAAACTATCGACTTCCGTCTTGGGGATGTTATACGCTTGATGGTCAGGATCTCGAGCAAACCGGAGTTGCCCCAGATATTCTTGTAAAAAATACAGTACAAGATCGGATGGAAAATAAAGATCCGCAATTGGAAAGAGCAATAAAGGAAATTCTTGACAATATCAAATAGGGAAGTAACAGTTAGAATTACTTACTGAAAATAGGCTGTCCAACTTTTGTTGGACAGCCTATTTTTTTAACGTCTCATGTTTTTATGAATACGATCTTCTAATTTTTGCTATTTATTACCCTTCAGCGTATGATTTACCTCATTCGGTTCATTTACTTCATTTGGTCCCACCCTTTGCTCTGTGGAAGTTAATAGACGGTTTTAAATGGTTTCATTTTTTTTAATCTCCTGTTTATCAGTATTTAATAGTTTTGTGCGCTGTTTCGTTATGAAATTGGTGATTTTCCTGCATCCCTTCTGAAAATATAAGGCAATATGGAAAAGATTGTATTACAGGTAAAAGAATCTTGCTCTGCAGATTGGGGTAAGATGACGCCACAAGAACAAGGCCGTTTCTGTGGTCAATGTGAGAAGATGGTTGTTGATTTTTCACAGATGAATGATCAGGAAATTGTGGATCAAATAAAAAAAGCCAGTAGGGGGTTATGTGGTCGATTTTATGAAGATCAGTTGATGCGCGAATTGGATGCCACTATTTCTTTTTCTAAAAACCCCATTTGGCAAGGTAGATGGACAGGCATTGCTGCGGGCCTCCTATTGGTTGGATCCTTGAGTTTTCATGCTGCTCAAGCACAAAACAAACTGACTGGAGAAGTTGTCGTTGTCCAAACAAAAACGAAAAATGATCAGATAAAGAAGCAAGATTGGGGCAACTCATCAACAAATGATAATTCAGCGTTAAAGGGAAGCCGTGATAGTACTAAAGTAAGTATAAAAGGTAAAGTTGTTTGTGCTGGAAGCGATGTAAGCATGGTGGGCACAGAGGTATCCTTAGGAAATTATCGTACGAAAGTGGATGAAAATGGAAATTTTCAGCTTTGGGTACCGCAATCTTTGTTTCGGGTAAACCAAGAGCTCCGTGCACAGATGCTTGGCTATAAAACTGTTGTGATTCCATTCAAAAAAGGGAGTAAAATGCAACTGGATAAACCAATAGAAATGGAAGTTAAGCCAATGATTATGGGAAAGATCGCTGTAGTGGGAACACATGGCAATATAGGGCGAAAGAATAAATAGTTTGATGGTCTTATTTTGGTCTGTTTTTTTATCGAGCAACTGCCAAAAATCTCGCTTGAATGTCATAAAAGTCAAAAAAATATTCTTTTCCACTTGACTTTTTCTACGGTGAACCTTACATTTGGATTATCGAATGACTTCGTAGCTCAGTTGGTAGAGCAACAGACTCTTAATCTGTGGGTCCTGAGTTCGAGCCTCAGCGGGGTCACTTTCAAAAAAGCCGTTTTACGTAAGTAGGATGGCTTTTTTGTGCCTAATACAAGTTGGATTATTACCGTTGTGGAAATATTAACTTTAAATCGTTTTTCCGGAGTCTGATGCTATAATTTTCGGATAACTAATCCATTATTTTATCAGAGATCAGGTATTATTTCTGCTAGGAAAACATAAAACTCTTTAATCTGTTATTAATTCAGCGAATTTATTATGTAAATTTGTATTTCAGACGATAAGCTTATGGAAGACAAGAAGATTTCGATATTGTACGTTGACGACGAAGAAAACAATCTGTTTTCTTTTAAAGCGACATTTCGACTAAAGTATAAAGTGTTTACGGCAATTAGTGGTGCCGATGCAATCGATATTGTCAAAAACAACCAAATACATATTATCATTACTGATCAACGGATGCCGGAAATGACCGGTGTAGAGTTTTTGGAAGAGATTATTAAGATCAATGCAGCCCCAATGCGTATCCTTTTGACAGGGTATACAGATATGGCAGCCGTCGTTGATGCTGTCAATAAAGGAAAAATCTTTCATTACCTCAATAAGCCGTGGAGTGAAGAGGAGCTCGATCAAACGATTCAACGCGCTTATGATGTCTATGCTGAGCGTCAAAAGATTGTGGAGACTAATTCTCAGCTTGAGACTTCAAATGATCAGTTGGAGTTTCTGCTGCGACAAAAGCTACTTTCCTAAAAGATTGTAATTTTAGGAAAGTCAACTTTTATTTAAAATGTCTGTTTGTAATACTCTTCGCTGCAATCGCATAGGATTGCAGAAAGTGAGAGGCCTTATTTGCTCGGTATAATGACTGTAAAGGTTGTGCCCTGATTTGGTTGTGATTGCACTTCAATTTTCCCCTGTAGTTTTAAGAGTGCGTTCTGAACATTATAGAGCCCAAATCCCATGCCCTTAGCTTGATCACTTGCTCTAAAGAATAATTTAAAGATATCTTCAACATACTCTGGAGATATGCCTATTCCGTTGTCACTCACAATAATTTTGGCTTTACGTTCTGATACGAATACGGAGAGTTTGACGTACTGGTTTTCCTGCCCTTTACGTTGGTATTTAAACGCATTAGAAAGAAGATTATGCAAAATTAATTCTAGAAGAGCTTTGTCTCCGCTAAAGATCTCTTTTTGATCCACTGAAATTTCAAAAGCAACATCTTTATTTTGCGTGTACATACTGTAAAACTGACGGATATTATCAAAGAGATCTTCGAAATTTATGGCTGACAACATAAGTTCGCCTCTTCGTAAGAGATAATAGTCTCGCAGACTGTCAATATAAGCATCTAAGCTGACCAATGAACTATCCATTAGTGATAACAACTCATGAATACGATCTATGCTGTCAAATTCTAACCCAAGTTTCACCGCAGAAAGAACCCCTGTCAATGGATCACGAAGATCATGACTAACACTATATGCGAATTTATCTAATTCATCATAAGCTTTTTGCAGCTCTTGATTCTTAACTTCTAGCATAGAGTTTGCAACATAAAATTTATTTGCTTCTTCTATAGCGGAAACGATTTCTTCATTCATCCAGGGTTTTCGGACAAATCTAAAAATATGGCCCTTATTAACTGCATCAATTACAGTTTCCATATTGGCATAAGCCGTTAAAAGAATACGGATTGGTTTTGGAAAATCTTTTTTAATGCGGTGCAAAAAATCGATGCCCATCTCATCCGGCATACGTTGGTCACAGAAGATAATACGGATATCAGGATGAGCATGAAGGATCGTTTCGGCCTCACTCGTATTGGATGCTGTATGGATAGCGTAATCGTATCTAAAGTTCGCTTTAAAGCTAACCAAATTGTTTACTTCGTCATCGATATATAATATTTCAAGCTCCCTCTGCATAATTTTATTATATGGTTTTATTCCCTTACAAAAGATATGAAAAAATAATAGTTAATTGAACTATTTTCAGTTTATAGCGGTATTAATTGTTTTGTTGAATTGGAATGAGGAGTGTAAAACTTGTGCCCTTTCCCACTTCTGAATCTACAATAATCTTACCATGATGTTTCGCAATGGTATTATAGGCAATGGACATTCCCAAACCAGTACCTTCGCCAACGTCTTTCGTTGTAAAAAATGGTTCAAATATCCGTTCATGGATTTCTTTTGGAATACCGATACCATTGTCTGCGATTTTGATAAACACAGCTGTATTATCCTCCTGAACTCCGGTTTCAATGCATATTTTACCGCCAACATCGTGATTAAACTTTTTATTTACGGCGTAAATAGCATTTGTCACGATATTCAAAAAGACTTGATTAAGTTTTCCGGCATGACATTCGACCTTTGGCATATCGCCATAGATCTTATCAACTTCAATCGTGTTATTTAATAAGCTATTGAGGATAACCATTGTTGACTCGAGCCCCTCATTTAAATCTGCAAATTTTAATGTATCCTCGTCTACGCGCGAGAAGATCCGCAAACTCTTTACTATTTCGGCAGTCCGATGGGCCCCATCATGCATCCCCTTTAATAGAAAATCTACTTCTGTTTTCAGATAATCGATATCCTGGTCATCTTTGAATTTTTTGATCTGAGATTGCTTTTCAGTATCGGATAGCCCCTCTTTAAAAGCGATACGCTCTACCTCCTCCAGCGTTTCCCAGATCATCTTAATATCACGTTTTAGCGGAGCGACATTAGACGTAACAAAGTTGATTGGGTTGTTGATCTCATGTGCAACCCCAGCAGTCAATTGACCAAGGGAGGCCATCTTCTCAGCCTCGACAAGTTGAGATTGCGTTTCCTTTAAGTGAGTAAGAGTGGTTTGTAGAGACTCATTAGATTCTGTTAATTCACGTGTCCGCTCATCTACTTTTTGTTCCAATACAATATTTTGTTCACGTATTAACTTCTCGTTTTCTAATGAGATTGCTAATTCTCTGACTTGTGATGCTTCTTTTTCTTCTTTTAAAATATTGATACTATAGGCTAGACCGAAGGACAATAAGGCCATCTCTACAACAGATGCAATTTGTACAGCATTGCTCGTAAAATCGTTATATTTTAAGATGCCATAGTCTTTCAGTAAAAACACGACAGAACCTAATAATAAAATTGTCCAACCGTAAACAAAATATTTAGCCGGTTTATAACCATTTATCATCACACGATAGGATAAGTAAAGGACAAATAAAGACCCCGCTCCTGTTGTCAGCTGCATAACCATGAACGCTGGTTGCGTCAGGTTGAGCAGTGTAAGAAGGCTGCCAATGACAAAAAGGATGATAAAAACAGTAATCACACGTCTTGACCGAGGAGCATTTTTCGGCAATTGAAGAAATGAATCTGCAAAAAGCAGGGCGCATAAGCCTGATAAACAGCCAAAGATAATAGGACCCTTTGTTGCAAAATAAGTCCAATTTGGCCACAAATATTGAAAACTGTAACCTTTAATCCCCATTTGTGTTATTCCTGCACAAAGTACATAAAGGACATAATACAGATAGCCTCTTTCACGAACAGAAAAAAACAGGAATAAATTGTATATCGCCATAATGCCGACAATACCAATATAGATGCCACTTAACAAACTGTCATCATTCATCTCTTTTAAGAAACTACGCTCGTTACTTAAATAGATCGGGAGAATAATCTGTTCCGTACTTTTTATGCGAAGAAAAAAGATGGTCTTCTCATTCCCAGGTAATTGAATGTCGAATGCATAATTAGGGACCTTATATTTTCTCGCCGAAAAAGATTGATGTTCGCCCAGCTTGATCGAGTTATAATGCCCGTTTGATGACGGTACAAAAAGTTCGACCTCATCCAAGAGGGGATAGGCGATTTCGAGCAAGAGTTCAAGCTTTTCTTTGCCCTTGTTTGTTACGGGCAATCGAAACCAGATGTCAGCGGGTGATATGCCCAAATTGGGGACCTTGCTTTCTAACGATTGAAAGGAGGAAGCCGAAGTATCTGCAAAGTTAGGCTCTCCTTTCCCGGTATAACGCTCCAGACCATATCCGATCAATACACGCTGTGTCGGTTTATCGATAATAACCTCTCCAAAACAAGTTGAACTGCATGTAAAAATAAATAAGAAGACTAAGTTAAGCCAGCATTTCATCACTATATGCTATTTTTTTGCTTCGGCAATAACTAAATTCATAGAAACAAGGAAACAACCCGCTTCATCAGCTTGATCCAATGTATTTTGAAATTCCTCCATTTCAGCTGTACTTAACTTCTCTTTTTCGACCATCTCCAGAAGAATTTTATCTAAGAATAGATAGCGGTTGGCCTCTTCTTTCGAACGGGCTACCATACAGAATGTTTGCAATTGAACTTGTTTAAAGCCTTGAGTCAATAGATCTGAAGTTAATTTATTCCCAGCCCAGCCATTGTTGACTTTTTCTTCGGTCAAATAATGACATATCTTAGCCTCAATGTCAACATGCTTGCTGTAAAACGTCAGGCTGTTCCAAATGGTCTCAACGATCACTAAGGGTTGACCTTCACGCAAAACACGGTGGACCTCAGCAAACATTTTTGGCGCTTCCAGCAGATGTTGTACAACGCGCTCCATTCTAATGCCAGAAATGGAATTATCTGTAAAGCTAAGTTGATAAACTTCACCCTGAACAAAGTCGACGTTCTTTACCTCTACACTGCTTGTTTTGGCATGCTCGATTAAAGCCTTATCATGATCCAATCCAACGATAAGTACATTATGGCCCAGCATATTAGCCAAATTGATGGCATCCATTCCAGTTCCACAGCCAAGATCGACGACAACCCCCTCTTTAATCGTATTAAAAGGAGTATATGAATGTATTTTTAATTGTTTAAGAAAATCACCGGTATCCATTAAATAGCCGGCACCATAATGTTTAGTGTCCATTATAAGATATTTAAATTACGATCATCTGATTTATGATCTAATGATGTATGTTTCAGATTTTTAATAATTTCATTTAAATCCCATTGATTGAGATTCGGAATATCGATTTGATAATGAATTTCAATCTCCTTATTCCGTAAAGTTTCTATGCGGACAATATTGGAATTATTACGAAGCGACAAAATTGCATCTTTGTTTTCCTGATCGGCTTCGGTCAAGGTGTCTAGATTGCGCATAATCATTACGGTAGCCAGTAGATCCAGCTTCGGATAATAGAATGTGCCATTATTTCCAACACTTGTATCAATGCGGTAGCCAACACTTTCTGCTAATTTCACCGTGTAAGGAGCACATAAAGCAAAGAGTGATTTAATGCCAACCTGTGTACTGATGGCGGCACCAGCTCTCGTCAAAAATATGCTGCCAATGCCATATCCAGCAATCTCCCTAGAGTTCCAAAGGCCACAACCTTCACCTGTCCCCTGTTGCGCATAATCATAAACAAGGTCTAAGATTTTAGCGTCCATCGCTCCCGTGGCTTGTTCAATGGGAAGTGGTTCGCTCCCTCCAGATACGTGTATACGTACTCCACCATAGACTTTATCGCCATCTAGGGATTCTACGATCAATACGAATGATGCGGGATTGTACATCCAGTCATTTTTGGAAGAAGTTACTTTCTTTACGCCTATAGCAGTTAACACGTGCGCGTGTCCTTCTATGAAACGTTCACAGGTTTGGGGATCGTCGATAGCCCGAAATGCTCTGAGTCTTACTACTGGACGCCCGTCGTTGAATAATAATGCCACCGAATGCTTTGATTTATCGTTTAAACGCAAAACTAATCAATTAAATGCAAAGGTGTTTACTCTTCAAATAAATTATACCGTAATGCAACCGCCTGCACCTAGTGATGGTAAAAATTGTTTGATTCCTTTTTCACCTTTAAGGGCCCAAATAGCCCCTTTTAACTGATGTCATCGAAAATACATTTTATCATCTTAATATGCTGTATTTTCGATATACAATAAATTTGACCTTGGAAATATTAACGTTTCTGGAGGCTATTTTTATGAATCTGACCGTCTTTCATGATTAACAGAAAGTTTTTTTCAGGATCTGCCAATAGTTTTAAATTCTTAAGAGGATCTCCGTCTACAAGGATTAGATCTGCCAACGCTCCTTCTTCTACTGTTCCCAGCTTGCCAGGATAAGGACTTCTTAATCCCGAAAGCTGCAGAAGCTCGCCATTGTCTTGGGTAATCATTTTAATGATTTCGGCATTTGTAAACCACTTTTGAAGGCGCAAAATAAAAGTATTCTGCAATTTATTCAGGTCCGGCTCAAAAAGGAAATCTGTACCCCAAGCTAGTTTTACCCCATATTTCTTAGCCATAGGCCATACTTTTTCTTGACCTTCAATGACAGGCTTACGCTTGATTCTTCGTTGTGGATCCATATCGGGTGTATCTTCCACAAGATTCTGTAAACTAAGCCAGATATTTTTTTCTGCAATTAGCTGTAAAGTTTCTTCATCGAGCAATTGTCCATGCTCTATACATTTTACGCCAGCTTCGATCGCTCTTCGAATTGCTCTTGGCGTATATGCATGTACGGTGACATAGGTTCCCCAGTCTTCGGCTGCATCTACTGCTGCTTTCATTTCGTCTAGCGTATATTGGGTGACATCCACAGGATCATATGCTGAAGAAGTTCCTCCGCCTGCCATGAGTTTAATTTGACTTGCCCCGAATCTTAGATTCTCTCTTACTGCCGTCAGGACCTCATCACGACCATCGGCGATGAAGGTTGCTCCATATCGCTCCGCACGAGAGACAACGCCGAAAAAACGACGCGATTTTTCCTCCGGTGTCCGAAAATCTCCATGCCCTGCAGTTTGGCTTACAACGGCACCAGAAGGCCAGATTCTAGGCCCTAAAAGCTTACCTTTGTCGATCGCAGCTTTTAATGGAAATATGGGACCACCGACATCACGTACGCTTGTAAAACCCCGCATTAACATCTGTTGAGCCGATAGCCCCACCGTCTTGATCAAGAATTCCTCGGATAGGTCATTTGTCATCATTTGAGGCATTGTCAAAGCTCCAAATACCAAATGGACATGCACATCGATCAATCCAGGGATCAGTGTTTTGCCTTTAGCGTCAATTCTGACGATATCCTTTCCTTGTGCGTCAATAGGGGATGTACTGATGGTCTGAATTGTGTTTCCGTTTATTAAAACATGTTTTGGTGGAGTTAAGGTTTGAGTTGTATAGTCGAGCAGTTTGACATTTTCTATTAAAACTTGCTTTTCCTGTGCTTGGATAACATGTACAAAAGCCGAACAAAGAAATAAAGTAAGTAGTTGACCTAAACGCATAGCTTGGAGAATTACGTTAAAATATAATATGACAAATCAATTTTAATTCAAGCTAACTAATGTGCTTGAAAAAATATCTTCTAAGTTAAATTATAAATTCAATATATTTCAATTTTTTCACTATAAATTTTTGCTCTGCCAGCCTTTTTTGAAGAAGTCTTTGTGTAATGTACGCTGTTAATCACAAGAAAAATGCTAAATTTATCCAATCATGATATATAAAAAATCTATTATAAATTATTTAAATATCGTAATTCCCAAGATTGTCTCCATAAGAGAGCTGCTCACCTATGCCCTCTTACTCGGCTTATCAGCTTATGTATTCCTACTGGTTTTTCAGCCATTTGGAACGTATAATTTTGAGAATGCCTATAAATTTAGCTTATTATCCGGATACGGGGCCATTTTATCCATTGCATATGCCTTAATTTCTATTGTCTTGCGTAAAAAAAGGGGGACAGTTGCGATAGAACTATTTCGTATTTTTCTTGTGTTCCTATTATCAAGTTTTTTAAATTTCGTCTATCATGGTTGGTTCATCAATCAGACCCCGTTGCAGTGGACTAACCTGCCCTATATTGGATGTTACACGCTTTCACTTTATAGCCCTATTGCAGCGATTTATTTTTTGCTTCGAGTTGATAAGCGTCATTCGAATCATGAAAAGAATAACTCGTCTATGGAAAGTCTTTCAATAAAGCCAGCTATGATATTGAGCCAAGCGAATGACTGCCATTTGGCCCTGGTCGATATTCCCAATGGTAATCAACCGTTAAAGTTGCTGCCAAACGATTTTATTTTTGCAAAATCGATGGATAATTATTGCATGATCTACTTTAGGAAGGATGGTATGGTAAAGAAGCAGATGGTACGAATTACGTTGAGCCGCTTATCTGAACTGTTGAATACAATGTCTATTCACCGATGCCATCGGTCCTTTCTTGTCAATTTTGAAAAAATCCTTGTAAAGGAAGGGAATGCTCAAGGTTTTTTGTTGCGTTTTGCAGATACTGAAGATTGTGCTGTTATTTCGAGGTCTGCTATAGAATCAGTTAGACCCTATTTGTCGGACTGACCACCCACGTTTTGGTCAATCGTCCCTAAATCTTGCCATACGCCACATAACTTTGTATACTCGTCTTGGGTAGCATAATTTTGTTCAAAAAAAAGATGAACACAAAAAGTTTAAACCTGCTGGTATTATTTCTCTTCTTCGGAATATATTTTATCCTCGATTATTTGTTTTTTGCGCCCCTTCAATCCATGATAACCAACTATGTCCAAAGTGGATTTTTGGGGCATGTACTGACCTATTCAATTGGCCTTGTACCGTTGCTTTTTGGGGCAATGCTGCTTAAACCGAAAGGGCAGAATGAATTATTGGAAAAATTTGGGTTGAAAGGCAATTTTTTACAGGGGCTTTCTTTTGGAATAATAGCTACCTTACCGATGTTCTTGGGTTATGCCTTTGTTTTTATCTTAAATCGGAAAATAGATCCAAACGCACTATTAATAAATAGTGTGTCATCAGGATTCTTTGAAGAAATGATCTTTCGTGCCTATTTTTTTGGTCTAGTTTTTCGCTATACCCGACTAGGTTTTATTCCATCCATTTTAGCTACATCACTCCTGTTTGCTTTACTACATCTTTATCAGAGTCAGGATTTGGGAGAATTGGTCCTGATTTTCGGTATGACTTTCTTCGGCTCTATCCTATTTTCGTGGTTGTATGCTGAGTGGAAGTTTAACCTTTGGATACCGATAGCACTTCATGTTTTGATGAATTCGGCTTGGATGATTTTTGATGTTTCGGACAATGCTGCTGGAAATGGATGGAGCAATTTTTTCCGCTTCTTGACCATCATTGTAGCAATCATAATGACCATAGTCCATTCAAGGAAGTCAATTGGCGGTCTACAAATTGAAAGGAAAAATTTGTGGCTAAAAGATTAGAAATCAGACGTTTTTTAATGAACCTTCATAGCTGTAGATATGTTCTTCAAATGATCTCGTCCACATTTGGAATGAGCGTTAGATTTTAGGTTGCTAAAACTATGAACCTTTTGATAATAGTATTGGCTCTGGAAGAACCCCTGAAAACCAGTATTTTTTTTTGGCATGGGAATCGCTACCTTGACCTTTATGAATAGACCGCTATTTTCACCCCTATCTTTATTCCTAGGAGCGACGTTATCCATGGGAATCTTGAGCTGTGGACACAATACAAAAACCAAAGGTGCGGATTTTAAGGATTCTGCTGAATTTAAAACAGTTGCTGTGAAGGATACGTTGGCTGCTGCTAAATTTCCTCCTTTGCCAATTGACTTTGACAAGACGAAGGTTTTAAAAAATACCTATGTTGTTGATCGAACTGGAGCCGAGCTTAGACAGGGCGCGGATAAGGCTGCCCCGCTATTAGGAAAATATCCCTATGGTACCAAGCTCGACGTGATCGGTGAAGAAGGAGAATGGATTGCCGTAATGGATCGTATCCAGCGCGATTATAGCGGGAACAATGGCGAAAAAGGTGATGTAACGCGATGGGAAAAGGTCTATGTAGCGAAGTCCAAGCTGGGGAAACAAGATAAAATTACAATCTCTCCCAAAGATTTAAATTCAATCGTTTCATTGACGATAAATGGTAAAGAAATGTATTACGAAAATGGACATTCTTTAGATAAGTATCTCCAGCTAGAGTTGATTGATGAGCAAACGTTCTTAGCCGCTCGGAATACGGCTAAAAACTACTTGATCAAGGATACTCTGTCTTATCCCAAAAATGGAAAGATTTTGGAATTGCCGTTGACAAATGGGAAAAAGCTAACATTTAAGGATAAGGATATCGATAATGAATTAGAAGCCAGCTATTCTTATAAAGGGCATTACGATTTTTTAAATGCTTTTGCTGTTGATGGGAATTATTGGGAAAGTGCTGATGTGCGGCTTTTTGATAAACAAGATGGTCATCTTATTGTGGAATGTGGGGATTATCCATTCTTCTCTGCCGATAAAAATTACCTGATGACCTTGCATGCCGACCCCTATGAATCGACGGGCGACCTGCAGCTCTTCCACGTGAAACAAGGAAAGGTGACACCGATGCTTTTTATTAGTTTTAAAGAGTGGATGCCAACCTGGAAAGAAGAGTTAATGTTCTGGGGAAAGGACGGTTGTATCTATACTGCTGCCAACCATGTAGACGGTTACTGGGGTGAAGAAGGATCGCTGAACGAAAGATCACAGTTTATCAGAATCAAGATATTACCCCATTAAACAGGCACAAACCATATTTTTATTGGTTTACTGCTGGCGTATATATTTATTGTTTTTCTGTTTTAAGTAAAACTATTTTGGCATGCACCTGTTGTATTCCATAAAATAGATTATAGTTTGTAATTTAGCTGGATGAAACTAAGAATATTATCGTTATTTACTATCCTTCTTCTCTTTTCCACGTTGTCTATGGCACAAGATAAGCCATGGAAACAGCATAATAAATGGATTTGGGGTCCTTCAGTAGGGTATCAGTATCAAAGTGGTAATTTCCTGAAAGTTTCGGGCTGGGGATTATTTGCACCGAATGATTTTCAGTATATGAAAATTGATGCCGGAGCCAATTTCAGCTGGATGGAAGGTAAAACGACTGTTATTCCAGAGCTGGGGTTTACCTATTATCTAAATGATTTTGTTGTTTTTCCTTTTGTAAAAGCAGAGTTAACACCTTATACCATAACGCCAAAAGTTGGCGCCAGTCTATTCTCTATTGTGGATCTGGGAATAGGTTATGGATTTGATTACAATACTAAGAAAAATTTTAAGCCGATTGACGGAATTACCGTTTCAGTAGGGGTAAATATTCCGCTCAATTTTCATATTTATTAATTGAAAAATGCGCAGTAAGACTATTTATAAATTCCTGGGGTCACTTGTTGTGTTATTAGCTATAGTTAGCAACCTAAAAGCGCAAGACCACTTAATCGGTCCGACGTTAAGCTACCAGTTCCAAAAAGGGAGTATAATAAAAACTGGTGCTTATTTCGCTTTTCCTTTTATAGGAGATCATATTCTCCGAGCTGATGCCACAGCCAACTTTACTTGGACACAAAAGAAGTTTGCCGTGATACCTGAGGCTGCAGTAACGTATTATCCTCAAACATATGTCTTAACTCCCTTTGTTCGTGCAGAGCTTACTCCGTATACCTTTACGCCCAAAGTTGGAGTGAGTTTGGCCACATTGGTGGATATCGACTTTGGTTATGGATTTTCCATCAATGAAAAAAAAGATTACAATCCGATAAAGGGGTTCGCGGTGTCTCTTCGATTTAGTATTCCGCTAAATTATCGAATCAATATGTAGCTTAGATTCATGAATCACCCTTCGCTTGATTTACCTTCCAAAAGCTAAACTTGATAGGACCATTTTTTATGATAGCCTATTTCGCTTGCAAAGTAATTGTGCTAAAGTACTTTTAAGGAACGACTAGACTAATTGTCAAGCCAGTTTTTGAAGGCCGTGACTTTCTCCCGTGAAACAATGAGCTCATCCGATTCATAATGCTTAAGGTATATTTTTAACCGGGCATTAGAATGTACAGCAATATTTTTGATAGCATCAAATTGAACTATAGTGCCTCGGTTGATCCTAAAAAAATCCTTAGGGGATAGTTGTGGCATCAGCGCATCCAATGTTTGGTCCAAAAGATAGTTCCCCTTTTCATTGGTATAAAGGTAAGTGCCTTTGTTTTCGCTGTAAATACATTCGATTTGCTGGGTGGTCACTACTTTTAGGTTTTGGCCTATTTTGATGGTAAAGCGTTCCTTATATGTTTGGACAGTGTTTTTAAATAAAGCTTCAAAAGATGCCAGATCGAGCTGTGGCTTTGGGTGTCTTAATTGACGGAATTTTTCAATAGCATTTTTCAGCTCTTCATCTTCAATCGGCTTCAGGAGGTAATCGATGCTATTTTGTTTAAATGCCCGCAACATATATTCATCGTATGCGGTGGTAAAAATAATGGCCGAATTAGGCTTCACCTGCTCAAGGATGTCAAATGAAATCCCATCGGCGAGTTGAATATCCAAGAACAGTAGGTCAGGTTCGGTATTTGACATAAACCATTCGATAGACTCTTCTACAGTCTGCAGTACAGCAGCTACCGTGTAGCCGAGGTTCTCCAGTTTTCTTTGGAGTAATCTAGCTGATGGGAGTTCGTCTTCTATAATTACTATTTTCATTGTTTTTTGCATGCTTATCGATCATCAGACCGTTGTATTGTTTAATTTATCGAGCATCGTTGTGCCTATGCTATTAGTTTTGCTACGATTACCTCTTGCATGTTTGTTTAAGAAAAGGTTACTTTTAAGAGACTATTTCATTGATGATGGGCAGTCCGACAGAAAATAAAATATCAGTTTCCTGAAGATGTACAGATAAATTGGACAGTATAGCGTAACGTTCCTGAATGTTTTTCAGACCGATTCCCGAATGATCATGGAGCACTTTCTTCTTTTGAAGATTATTTTCAACATAGAGGTAATTATTTTTTCGATAAATCTTCAATAAAAGAGGCTTCCTGACCGAAATAATATTGTGTTTGATTGCATTTTCGATCAGTAATTGAAGGGAAAGGGGTAATATAAAACCAGTATGTTGTTCCGCATTGATCTGTAAATCGATCTGTATACCGGCTTCGAAGCGAAGACTCAAGAGGTTTAAATAGGCCCTTGAAAAAGTAAGCTCATCCTGTAAAGAAACGAGGCTTTTGTCTTTTTGCTCCAATACATAGCGATATATCTTAGAAAGGTCCGTGGTAAACATGCTGGCCTTTTTGGGGCTTTCTTCAATTAATCCATTCAATACATTCAGGCTGTTGAACAAAAAATGTGGATCGAGTTGATTTTTGAGCGACTCAAATTGTGCTGTTATTTGCTGTTTTTCCTGATGAGATTCTTTGATTTGATAATCTTTGAATCTTTTATAGAAATAGAATCCAAAAAAAATCATAGAAATGCACCAAGATATCATCGCAGTTTGAAAATAATATGCAACACGTTGTTGGTGAATAAATTGGTGGAAACGTTGTGGGAAATTTTGGGCAATACTGGGTTTAAACAGTCCGGAAAAAAAAGCATTGACAATAAAAACGACCAGTATGGTCAAGAAGAAACTGACACTGTAAAAAACAATCATCTTTTTTCCAAAATCTTTACTGCTTGGGTATTTGTTCCCGACCCATTTCGATAGATAGCTATGACCTAGAAAGAGAAAAAATCCGTATAGTAAACCTCTGACCATATTAGGATGAAAGATGATGGATATCCAAGGGACATCATTGTGGTCAAGTTTGGCCACAACCACAAAATAGATGGTTACGACCAAGCTTGCGAGTAATGCTTGTATAATAGCTTTAAATGGTGCTTTTTTCACAAAGTGTTATTTGCATTCTTTTATCAATTGTTCTGCCCGATCTTTGCCCCATGAGGGTGCAAATGGTGCAGTAGTTTTCTCTTCACTGAATAAAGATAGTGCTTTCTTTACATCCTCACATTCTTTGCTGGTATCCTGGTTGAAATATTTTTTTGCGTTTATTTGGAATTCCGCTAATCCCAATACCGCACGTGGATTATTTGGCGCAAGGGTGATGGCTTTTTTATATAGACCTATAATCTTAGGTGAAAGCTCTTTGGCTTTTGTCATCGGATCTGTAATCATCAATGCCGTTTGGTTCATCGCTCTCAGCACAAGCCATTCTGAATTATTGTCCTGGGCGCTATTGTTTAGTATTTCTTCTGCAGACTGTATATATTTTGCTTGTGTCTCTTTATTTTTCTCACTGAAGGATGCTGTTGTCAGTACCATGGCCTGATAATAGGCAGGAATCCAATTGTCCTTTTCTGCCTGTGAGATGCGTTCTAAAAGAGCGGCCGCTTTCTGCGTCTCCCCCGATTGCCATAGACTCATGGCTTGTCCCATACTTTTTTCAAAATTGCTTTGTGCAAATGTGCTGCCGCTTATAAGGCAGATGATGGCGATAATAAATGATTTCATGATCTTTCGTTTTTAGTAGTAAATATTTTTCTAAGTTATTGTTGTTGTGTTTGATGTATTTGATATTGAATGTTATTGAAGTTGGTAATCCTTTTCTTCAAACAGAAATAATTCTGGATGGACCGACGTATTTCGATGATGAGTTGATGTTTATTATAGATTGTCCAATTGATTGTCTTTTTCATTTTTACTGATTGTCCAAAAATAGCCTAGAAATACAAAGCGTTTGACAGTAGGGACAATCGGTCTACGGTCGTAGATTCCTTGTGAATTTGGCCGGTCTGCATATTGATACCCATAGATTGGGCTAGCGCCAAGAACATTACTGACGGAGAAATGGATAATTTTTTGCTGGCTGTAAAGAAACGACCAACTCATAGACAGACTATTGTAGCCTTTTGTATGGCCATTCATGAATACTGTTTGGTTGGGATCATTGTAATTTCTGCCGGATACAAACGAATTTGTCAAACTGAGCTGTGAACGTAGGCTTGATAGCCAGTATTTTCCAACGATATAGAAACTGTGTTTGTAAACGTAAGGGGGAGTGACTGTCGTCGGATAATTCGCTTCATTTCTCTTACTGTCGGTATAGGAATATGAAATCCAGTATTGGAGGTTTTTGATGGTGCTGCTGTTTTTATAAAATAAGTCAAAGCCTTTGACCTTACCGCTTCCGTTATTGTCATATTGGCTGTCATATTTTGGAGTTATACTGTTGTATTTTGCCAAATTGTTATATTCTTTGTGATAGGCTTCTAAGCGAAGTAAGTGCCCGCCACGCGAATAGAAATAATTTGCGATATAATGATTGGCCTCCATCCAGTCAAGTTGTGGAGCATATTTTAACAGCGGTGTTGGCGCCTGCTGATGGAAGTTCCCATAAGCAAGTGATAGCTGCGTATATTTATTTAATGCATAGCCCAGCGAAGCCCTCGGTTCTAACGTGCTCTTCGCCTGTAAATTGGAAGAAGTTTCTCGTAAGCCGATCTTCCCGATTAAGTTCGGGAGGATGCCGAAGGTAGTTTCCGTAAATACAGCGGTCATCTTGCTATGATAACCATAGCTATAGCCAAGGGTTTGTCGGTGATATTCTTCTTGATAATTCGTGTCGAAATATTCTATTCCTCCGATACTTTTAATCTTATTGTTCCAGATCTTACTTAGCGTTCCTTTTAAGTGAAGACTCTTTTCTTCATTAGGTAGGTAAACGTCATCGTAATGCAGCTTATCGGTCAGGTAGCCTAGGCCAATACCAGACTGGAATGTCCATCGGTTCCCCAAATTCTGACTGTAGCTGATGTTGGCGTAGGCATTGTTGGATTTCTTTTTCAATGGGACGGGCTGCTCATAATTGATGTCCGCTTGGTAAAGTCCCATATTTTCGAAATTGTAAGCCCCATAAATATTTAGAAAACCTTCTTTAAACTGATGGCGATAGATCATTTCTCCAGAAGCGTTTTCATAGGGTTTCGTCCATTTTATATCTGGTGTAATAATTTTGGAATAGGGTTTTAAGTTTGTATAACTGCTGTTGAAGGTGAGAGAGTTTTTGCCCCATTGTAAGGTATGTCCTAGCCCTAATCCAACGGAAGATAGCGAAAGCTCTGTTTTGGACTGCTCTATGGTATTTTCAGTGTTTAGCGCTAGAATGCTGGACAGCGCATTGCCAAATTCTGCAGAATAGCCGCCTGTAGAGAAATTCACGCCTTTAAAGAGCATAGGCGAAAACCTGCCCCTTACAGGAACTTCGTTTGGTGTTGCGGTGTAAGGTTGGGCTACTCTGATTCCATTGATGTAGGTCTGTGTTTCGGAAGCATCTCCACCGTGAACCATAAGACGTCCATTCTCGCCCCCAACCTGTGCTCCGGGCAATGTTGCCAGTGCGCTGATGATGTTTCCCATGCTGCCTGCCGTAGTGACAATATCCAATGGACTCATTACCGTGTTTTTTCCGGAGCTATTGGCTTGTAGGACCCCTGCCTGAATCGTAACTTCCTGTAAGCGATTCTCGCTTTCTTGCATTTGAATAATCAGCAATTCTTTTTGAGGTAGCTGGATAGGCCTGTTATATGTTGGGAGGCCCACAACAGACGCTTTAATGATTTTAGTGCCTTGTTCACTGGTCTCAAATACGAAATTTCCAAGGGAATCGGTGGTGCCACCATCATAGGTGCCTTCAATATAAACATTGGCTAAATATATAGGTTTGCCGTTTTTGCCCAGCACTTTCCCTTTCAAGATGGACTGCGCAGATACGATGGTAATACTTAAAAATAGTAAGGTTAATAACAGCTTCATTTTTCTTTAATTTTATTCAAATATCCGCGGCTGTAAGTGTTCCTGCGAAAAAGAGTGGATGGAATGTCAAAATATCATGACGAATTGCAGGATTCCAACTTTATGCTGTAAATTGATATCGAAAAACAAAATTTCCTCCATAAATAAGTTCCGCAATGGAAAGTGGAGAATGCGAAAAATGGCTGTTATATGTGACGTACTTATATCGGATATAAAAGTCATTTTACTTTCGTTTGATATTGAAAATAAGAGTTTAAAATTAAGTCAGAAAAATGCGAATAACCATTTTAGATGACTATCAAGACGCTGTCCGAAAGTTGGACTGTTTCAAAATTCTTGATGGTCACGATGTCCAAATATTGAAACAGTCCTATTCAGATCCGGCTTTACTGGCCGAAAAATTGAGCGATACGGAAGCGCTAGTGCTCATCAGAGAACGGACGCGGATTACAGAAGACCTGTTGTCTCAGCTTCCCAAGCTTAAGTTAATTAGCCAGACGGGCAAAATTTCAAACCATTTGGATTTGGCTGTTTGTAGCCGTTTCCATGTGGCTGTTGCTGAAAGTATGGGCTCTCCTGTTGCTCCGGCTGAATTGACCTGGCTTTTGATCATGAATGCCCTCCGTGGTTTACCTAAGGCTCTTTCAGATATGGACAAAGGCCTATGGCAAACGAATATAGGAGATTGTGTCGCCGGGAAAACAATAGGGATATGGAGCTATGGAAAAATAGGGAAGCGAATAGCGCAATATGCAAAGGCTTTTGGTGCACAAGTAATTGTTTGGGGAAGCGAAAATTCCCGAGAGGAAGCTGTAAGAGATGGTTTTTTAGCTGCTGCCAGTAAATCCGATTTTTTTCATTTTTCAGATGTTGTTACTTTACACCTTAGGTTAGTGCGTGAGACGCGAGGTGTCGTAAAGCTCGAAGATCTCCGGTCTATGAAGCCGACAGCGCTTTTTGTCAACACCTCTCGTGCTGAGTTGGTTGAAGAAGGGGCACTATTGACCGCGCTCGAGACAGGTGTTCCGGGGATGGCTGCGGTAGATGTCTATGAGTCCGAACCAATCTTTGATCCGAACTATCCGTTATTGCAGCTGCCAAATGTACTTTGTACGCCACATATTGGCTATGTGGAGAAAAATGGTTACGAACAATTATTTAGACTTGCTTTTGAGAATATTGTAGCCTTTTCTGGGGGCGATCCACAGCATATCGCTAACCCCGAAGTTTTGACCCACTAATTAAATGAATCGGCTATACATAGATGAATAATTTTACGCATTTAGAACAACCAACAGGTCGCGTTATTGTGGTCGGCGGTAAGGAATATCTTTTTTTTGGTGGAACTTCCTATCTAGGGCTGGCAACAGATAAAGCATATGCTTCTATTTTCATAGAAGGTATACAGCGGTATGGTATCAACAACGGCACTTCACGAAATAATAATGTGCAACAGGCCATATTTGATCAAGCCGAAGAATATGCAGCAAAGCGTTTTGGTTTTGAAGCAAGCCTGTTGCTCTCAAGTGGATATTTGGCAACGCAATTTCTTGTAAGAACCTTGGCGACCGAAGGAGAAGTATTGTACGCTCCCGCTTGTCACCCTTCTTTATGGCTAGATAAGAAGCCCGTCGCAACTGGGCATTTTGTTGCGTGGGCTAATGCAACGATCGAGTATATCAATCATTCAGCCCAAACATCATTTATCATCGTTAGCAACAGCTTGGACAATATGCGGCCAGAATTGTACGATTTCACTGTTTTCAATCGTATTGATCCGGACAAAAAGATTATACTGCTCTTGGACGATTCTCACGGAATAGGAGTTTTGCGCAAGAATAGCATTTCATTGGATAAAAGTAGTGTTCAACAAACTAATATTGAACTGATCGTCGTCGCATCCTTGGCAAAAGGCCTGGCAACGGATGCTGGATTGATTTTGGCCGATGGGGAACGGATCAGGTATCTCAAGCGATCAAACTTTTATACAGGGGCTTCTCCAAGTTCACCAGCGAGCTTATATGCATTTGTTCATGGAGAGCAGATCTATCTACAGCAATTCGAAAAGCTGCGGTATAATATTGATTCCTTCAAAGCACATATGGAGTCTGGGTTAAACACTGTTGCTGATTTTCCGGTCTTTTCTTCAATGGATACGGGCCTTTATGCGAGGCTGATGAATGCTGGAATACTGGTTTCAAGTTTTCCTTATCCCCTCGCTACAGACCCGCTATTAAATCGGATTGTGGTGAACGCGCACCATACCAAGGCAGATTTGGACCAGCTGAGTCATGCAATTGGCATATATTGATTTTTATATGACAAGTAATAAGTCAACATCTTGTAAATTAGATAATTGTTTTTATTTTTGAGGTCTATTTAATGGTTGGTTGGACGCAATGTCTCGTTAATTGATTGTAAATGTTTGGCTTTTGGAAGCTTATTTATCAAAAAAGTATTTAAATAATTTCCATTACTCATTTTAAAACAATACTTTTGCATCCCCAAACATTAGTTGGCTTAAGGGTTGAAAAATAAATAATTACAGTAAAATAGATATGACTAAAGCAGAAATTATTGCAGAAATCTCTACCAAAACTGGCTTAGAGAAGGTAGATGTTCAAGAAACCGTAGAGGCGTTCTTTAAAGTTGTCAAAAACGCAATGATCGGAGGAGAAAATGTATATGTAAGAGGTTTTGGTAGCTTCGTAGTCAAAAAAAGAGCTGAGAAGACTGCAAGAAACATTTCAAAAAATACAGCAATCATTATCCCTGAACACTTTGTTCCTAGTTTCAAGCCAGCTAAAATTTTCGTAGAGAAAGTAAAGAATGGCAATAAATAATCTTTAAAATAGATTAAAATGGCAAAAACCAAACAGATAATAGTAATAGGATCAGTAGTAGCCTTGGTTGCTGTGCTTTTAGCACAGCCTATTAAAGGTTTGGTGAACAAAGAAAAACAAACTGCTGCAGCATCTGAGTCGAAGCCTTCCAACGAAGTAAATTTGGAAAATATATCTTCGATGACAAAACAAGGTTTAGATGCTAGTTTAGTCAAAGAAATTTCCGATATTGAGGGCCAAGTTGCAAAAGCTTCTGGAGAGGATAAGATAAAGCTGTTGCAACAGTTGGCAAATAAGTGGGATGATGTCGCAAAACCAGCCCCTCAGGCTTTCATCTATGAGGAAATGGCAAAGGTTTCACCGAAGTTTGAATATTGGTTGAAAGCAGGTAATGCTTATCGTGCCGCTTATACAAATTTGCAGGATTCTACTTTAGCCCAAGCGTTGAATCAAAATGCTATTCATGCATATGAGGCTGCGTTAAAAGCGAATACAAGTAGTTTGGATGCAAAAACAGGATTGGGTGCCGCAATGGTATCAGGAACGAACAACCCTATGGCAGGTATTGCCTTATTGCGAGAAGTCGTTGCTGCCGATCCTAAAAACTTAGAAGCAAACAAAACTTTGGGATTGTTTTCATTACAATCCCGTCAGTTTGACAAAGCCATCGAGCGTTTTAAGACCGTTATCGATCAAAAACCCGATGCTGAGTCATACTTTTACTTAGCCACAGGCTATGAAAATATTGGGATGAAAAAGGAAGCCGTTACAGCTTTTCAAAAAAGTAAGGAACTGGCAGCCGATCCTTCCCTATCACAATTCATCGATCGAAAGATCGCGGAATTGAGCAAGTAATTAATTTATTATTTTATAATCATTAAAAAATTTAGCTATGCCAAGCGGAAAAAAAAGAAAAAGACACAAGATGGCTACTCACAAACGTAAAAAACGTTTAAGAAAAAATAGACACAAGAAAAAATAGTCTTGTGATAAGCTTTTAAACATCTTGGCCCATTTTGCTGAGATAGCTTTACGAAACGATCTACATGTCTGTGAAGGGGATGTAGATTGTTTTTTTCGTAACAACGTTCTTTAAATGTTTAATCGGATACCCAAGATTGCGATAGGATATTGCATAGGTATCAAAAATGAGTAGCTTTTGGTAAAGGAATTAATTATCGATTCAACTCCTGATAAAGGGGTAACTATTGCTTTACTACAAGATAAGCAGCTTGTTGAACTTAACCGGGAGCCCGCAAATAATAACTTCGCCGTTGGAGATATCTATCTCGGACGTATTAAGCGAATTATGCCTGGGCTTAATGCAGCTTTCGTGGATGTAGGCTACGAAAAGGATGCTTTTCTACATTATTTAGATCTGGGTCCTCAAGTTCAATCTTTGCTAAAGCTTACGCGTATAGTGAAGAATGGCAGTTATCAAGAGAAACTGCTCAATAGTTTAAAACTTGAAAAGGATATCGATAAAGCTGGTAAGATCTCTGATGTCTTAAGCAAAAATATGCTCGTGCCAGTACAAATCGCCAAAGAACCCATTTCAACAAAAGGGCCGCGTCTGAGTTCAGACCTTTCAATTGCGGGCCGTTTTGTCGTTTTGGTACCTTTCTCAAGTACTGTTTCCATTTCCAAGCGTATCAAAGGTAGTAATGAACGCAATCGCCTAAAAAAGATTGTCGAAGGAATTAAGCCAGCTAATTTTGGCGTTATCATTCGTACAGTTTCCGAGGGTAAGGGTGTTGAAGAACTACAACGTGACTTATTGGACCTGATCTCAAAATGGGAGCTATTTACCAAACGTCTTCGTAATGCTGAACCGCCTCAAAAGGTTCTTGGCGAAATGGATCGTGCATCCACTATTCTACGAGATATTTTGACAGACGAGTTTTCGCATATTTATGTTAATGATCCTTCGATCTTCGAAGAAACAAAATCATATATACACGATATATCTCCAGACTTGGAGAAAATTGTCAAACTTTATAAACATAAAGAGCCAATTTTTGATCATTTCGGAGTTGAAAAGCAAATCAAGGCAGCTTTTGGCAAAACTGTAACATTGCCGGGCGGTGCGTACCTCGTTATAGAGCATACCGAAGCCTTGCATGTCATTGATGTCAACAGTGGTAACCGTTCTGCTAATAAGGAGAATCAGGAAGACAATGCATTGCTGGTCAATATGGAAGCAGCAAAAGAAATTGCGCGTCAGCTGCGTTTGCGTGATATGGGCGGAATTGTAGTCATCGATTTTATCGATATGCATAAACCCAATCATCGAAAAGAGTTGTATACGTTCTTAAAAGAATGTATGGTAGCGGATAGAGCGAGACATACAATTTTGCCTCCAAGTAAATTTGGATTGGTTCAAATTACACGTCAGCGCGTTAGACCTGAAATGAATATCGTCACAAACGAAAAATGTCCGGCTTGTGATGGTACAGGTGAAATCCGATCAAGTATTGTCCTCATGGATGATATTGAAAATAATTTGAGCTTTATTCTTCAAGAACAAAACGAAAAGAAGGTGACCTTATGTGTTCACCCTTACATAGACGCCTACATTAAGTCTGGTTTGATTTCTAAAAGAATGAAATGGTTCATGAAGTACGGAAAATGGATTAAAGTAAATCCAATGACGTCATATTATCTAACTGAATTCCATTTCTTCAATGCGAAGGATGAAGAAATCAAGTTATAATAGAAAGAGATTAACGAAAAGGGTTAGTAGTGATACTAGCCCTTTTTTGTTTTTATATCATTGTACTGTTTATACCCAATGGATAATTATGCCGTCTTTTTCCATTTTGCGGAAGTAAGTCATTTGTCTTTTGGCATAGCGATGTATTTCTGTCTCCAGTTTTGTGGTAAAAGCAGAATAATCGAGCTGTCCAAGAAGATGGAGTGACGCATATTTATACTCCAAACCATAGTATTGAAGTTGCTCGTGTGTAATACCTTCTGTCAAGAGCCCGCGCACTTCTTCTAAGAAGCCTTCATTCAATCGTTGTTTTAATCTTTGGCTAATGTGTTCGCGTCTGATTTCCAACGGGGGACTTAATCCGATAACAATGCTATCTACCGCTTGTTGCTGGACGATGTGATCGGGGTGGTTCTCTAAAAACGCTAATATTTCTATTGCTCGGATTATACGTTTTTTGGTTGAAAGATCGATTTGAAAGTTCACAGGTAGTGTATATTCCTGAAGACGCGCTAACAGCTCCGTCTCTGGATATGCAAGTAATAACTCCTTGAAGCCTTCGATTGATGGGATCAGCGCATAGGGATTTTCTTGGATTACACTTTGAATATATAAACCTGTACCACCACATAGGATGGTATGTTTTCCCTTTTCTAGAATGGATTGTTGGGCTTGACGGAAGTCAGCAATAAAATTTCCGAGATTGTAGCGTTTTCCCGGTTCATGAATGTCGATAAGATGATAGGGAATATCTTGGTATTCCGATAGGTCTTTTCCCGTACCGATGTCCATCCTTCGATAGATTTGGCGGGAATCAGCACTGATGATTTCAGCATCAATGTGTTGGGCCAGTTGGACGGCCAGTTTCGTTTTTCCAGAAGCTGTAGGCCCTAAGATAACGATAACTTTCTCTTTTGGAACGGTTTGCTGTTCCAAAAGAGAAAGTGTATATTTTAATCTGTCTATCACAGAACAAATTTAGTCCATTTTTCTGTTCCTTCGTTATTTTTTACAACAGTATCGATAAAAGCCATGCCTCTTACGCCATCGTAAACTGTTGGAAAATCCTGTTGTTCAGCTGTAGGAGTTTTTCCTTCACGTTTTGCTGTAACTGTTGCCGCAAAATTACGGTAGATATTCGCAAATGATTCTAATAGCCCTTCAGGGTGACCCGCTGGTACACGGGTATTATGTGTTGCAAAAGAACTCAACGTATAAGGCGCTGCGTAAGCATTACCTGTGCGATAAAGCTGACGAGGTTGATCAAGCATTTTGATAATTAAATTGTTCGGATCCTCATTCGCCCATTCCAATCCACCTTTTTCGCCATAGATACGGATACGAACAGCATTTTCTTCTCCGGCTGAAATTTGCGAAGCCATCAATACGCCTTTAGCACCATTTTCGAAACGTAAAAGCACCGAACCATCGTCATCCAATAGACGGCCTTCAACAAATGTTGTTAGGTCTGCACATAGCTCTTGGATTTTTAAGCCCGATACATATTCCGCTAAATGCGCAGCATGGGTACCGATATCACCCATAACCAACGATTTGCCCGAGCGTTTCGGATCTGCACGCCAAGCGGCTCCAGCATTCCCCTCGCGTTCCGTTAAACGACTTAACCAACCTTGTGGATACTCAACAACAATCTTTCTGATCTTACCGAAGTGACCTTCTTTGACCATTGCTTTGGCTTGTTTAACCATTGGGTAGCCTGAATACGTATGGGTAAGGCACAGCGTACGACCAGTACGTTCTACGGTTTCTTGTAATTCTTTTGCTTCTTCAACAGATACTGTCATTGGTTTTTCAACGACAACATCAAAACCTTTTTCTAGCGCTAATTTAGCGGGAGCAAAATGTAAAAAATTGGGTGTTACGATCGTTACAAAATCCATGCGTTCGCCTTCGGGAAGCAAAGATTCTTTTTCGATCATCTCTTCATAGTTTAGATAGACACGCTCAGGAGCTACAAATAAGTCTTCTCCAGATTGTTTTGAAATCTGTGGATCAATACTAAATGCACCACAAACCAGTTCAATCTTGCCATCCATAAAAGCAGCAATACGGTGTACAGCGCCAATAAAGGCGTCGTTTCCGCCTCCGACCATACCCATGCGAAGTTTTCTCTTCATAACGTTATTATTTTTGATTATTTATTTTTCAAACTTTTACAGTGTACAATATACACAATTTAGCTTATTTTATGTATAAAATCATCTTGATGCTACCCATATTTTCTTTGGGAAAGCCATGAGGGAACTGCTCCCTAAGCGCTTTTAATTCATCTGTATTTCGATAGGTATACCGCTTTGTTCCCGTGATCCAAAAGTTAATCGGTGTCGTAATTTCTTTGGCAACAAACCCAATTTTTTCGAGCGAAGAGTGTTGGCTCCAATCACGATCGGTGAAAGTCATAATGTCTCCTGGTGAGAAATTGCTACAAAAGGCTTTAATTAATTTGCTTAGGCCTCCTATAACATTAATACCTGTTTTATTACAAAAGCGTAATAGTTCAAATGAGCGATAGTCTTCATTTTTATCCAGCATTCGGCGTCCTCCAGAGAATACCGCGACGGCGACAAGCTCTCCTTGTTCATAAAGGCCATAACGATACTTGCCGGGAAGAGCGGTTTGTAAATGATGTTCCACGAGGAACTGTAAACTCGTTCTTTTGTCGATCCGGGCAACTACAGTATTACGTGCGTAGATGCGTTTGTCATTTTTTGTTCTAGAAACAATGCGCCTGACGATCAAATCAAACTTTGTTATTAATTGGTCTTCATCGATATGGATGCAGGGGTCGGAAGTATCACGTCTAACGGATTTGTTATGAGGGTATAGTAAAATGTTAATTGCTAATTCCGGAGAGGATATTTGTATAAATCCATCATCCTGGCAAAATCCTAATGGGACTTCAAGAGCTTGCTCGAGCCTAAGCTTGAACTGCGTTGACAAATTTATAAACGAAGGATCCATAAAACAAAAGTAACTTTTATGGAAGTTTTGACGAAATATTCACTTTTAATAATTATCCGTACCTTTGTACCGAAAAATATAATGGTGCTACAGGGTATCCTTGTTAAAATAGTACAATGACTCTGGGTGAGCAATTAGCCTGACATGATCTGAAATAAAATCGTGCTAAAATTACAACAGGTGCCTAGTGATCTTTAAAAGCAAACAACGTGTAACGAACTCAGGTATAGCAATGAGTATCGGCACTTATAAATAATTATAATACATATGAAACTTCCGATAGTGGCGTATGGCGATCCTGTATTAAGAAAGGTCGCTGAAGAAATAGATGAAGACTATCCAGATTTAAAGAAATTGATTGATGATATGTTCGATACCATGTATGCAGCTCATGGTGTTGGGTTGGCAGCTCCACAGGTAGGTTTGCCTATACGTATGTTCGTTATCGATGCAACTCCTTTCGCAGAAGATGATGAAGAAAACAAAGAGGTGCTCCAATCGTTCAAAAAAGTTTTCATCAATCCTATCATGGTTGAAGAGTCTGGTGAGAAATGGGCTTTCGGTGAAGGATGTCTGAGTATCCCAGATATTAATGAGGACGTATTGCGTCACAGAAATATTCGCATCAATTATTTAGATGAGAACTTTGAAGAACATGAAGTAGACTTAACAGGTTTGGCTGCACGTGTGGTACAACACGAATATGATCATATTGAAGGTAAACTATTTACCGACAAATTGAGTGCCTTGAAGAAAACGATGCTGAAGGGGCGATTAGATGCTATCGCGAAAGGAAATATTCGCGTTGGTTATAAAATGAAATTTCCACAGCAAAAGAAAAAGCGTTAGTTCATACTAACGCTTTTTCTTTGTTGCTTCCTCCTGATAAAATTGGTTGGAGATCAAGAATATCCGTGTTCTACCTACCAATCCATCCTTTTATTCCATTTTTGAGATTGAATTGGTCATTCTGTAAAGCGTGTTATAGAAACTACACCCGCGAAGAAGGACATTCCTCAATCCAACCGGGGTAAATATAGACGATATTTAACGGCTGTCATTCGTATTAAAAATACAACAGCAGCCCCAATAAAGGCAGCCCAAGAAAGATCAAGATCGAGATGCACCAGCAAGATATACGTGAGACCTCCACCTAAACAGGCCGTAGCATATACTTCTTTTTTAAAGATTAATGGGGTTTCGTTGAGTAGGACGTCGCGCGTCATCCCCCCACATACCGCGGTGAACATTCCAAAGATAATGGCAGCATAGGTATTGCTTTCGTAATTGAGTGATTTTTGTACCCCTAGGATAGTAAAAAAGCTAATTCCGATGGCATCAAAAAGTGTCAGCGTGCGATAATAACCATACAACTGTTTGTTGAAGACAATGGCAATTAAAATTCCGAGGAAAATAGCAATGAGGTAATTGCTATCATTAACCCATACTGGGCGCAGATTCAAAAATACATCCCGCATCGATCCACCGCCAATGGCTGTCACAAAGCCTAAAAAGGCTGCCCCAAAAATATCAATATCTTTACGTTTTGCCGACAGCGTGCCTGATATTGCAAAAAATAAGGTGCCAAGCAAATCGCTTAGATAAAAATAGTTGGCATCAGTAATCATGGTAATCCTTTTTAAATCATTATATTAAAATCTCCAGTTGACGGTAGCCCATATCGCTTAACACCAATGGGGATAAACTTCCCTTTATTGGACAAATTTAGGAGAAATCTTGATAGTTTAAATTCACCGAAAGGCGAATAGCTTTCAAACCCGCGATTCCCTGTACATCCTCCAATTTTAAATGTTCGATGGTATGCTCAATGATGCCCATGTCGTAGATTGCCTTTATACTCAACATAAGGTCCTCCAGGATTTCATCCGATAAATAGACAATAGCAATTTTATTGACCTGAGTAAGTCGTTCTTTGGTTCGCTTTATCCGAATTTTGTCTATCCTTTTTTTGATTATTTCATAACGGATATTGAGTGATCCCTCTACATCAAATCTCCGTTCATCTTCCCGGAAGCTGATATCAATGCTATGTGGATTGATAAAAATCAATTGTGTTGTTTCTAAAGCCAGAGGCAGAATATCCTTCGCATGGTAAGCTTTCAGCGCAATTCTAGCCATAGAAATAATTTGCTGACGCCTAAATACATTAATAAATTCGTAGCTAAATGGTTGTTGTGGTGTAATGGATTCGCCGATATAAATGTCATATTCAATACCGTCTGTCCTGAATTTTTGAAAATACGATGGGTAATTCCCCTGGATAAAGCTATTGAAATGGTCTAGTTCCTTACCGATCAATTGATTGATTTGGCGTAAAGAAGTTTCAAATTCATTCCTATAAAATTCACCGGTTTCTCGATTGGTGAAAAAATGCTTCGCATAATGTTCAATCACCTCTATTTTTGACGGAAATTGCTTTCTGGCTTCTTCTAAAAATGGCTGTACGTCTTTCCTAAAAAACTCAATGATCTTGACCATCGACTCATCAAAAGAAATATGATCAAGAGATTCTGTAATTTGATCAACACGTGCTGAAAAAGTCATAATCAACTTGTGCTTTCCATCTAAAGAGAGCTCATCAATAAGCATTGCGAGCTGTTTGACCTTGAAGCTAAAGTCTTTCAGAATGGAGGCGTTTCTTATGATGGTGGAGTCTTTGACATCGACAGCACCGTAGAGCGGATAGACTTCTTCAAATACAACGGCTTTGATATGCGCATCCCGACTGTCGTTTTCCAGGTCCTGAATGTACTGGGCCGCGATATGGTTAAATTTCCACTGAACCGAAGGCTGTATGGTCGTAAACCGGTTGATGATGATATCGTCGATACGTTTTTTAAATTCTAGCGTAATATCCTGAGATAATTGTGATAAAAGCGGGACCAAAGAACCTAAGGCTTGCATTGTCTCATTGTCGAGCTGATCTTGTTCATGGCTGTATATTTCCAATATGCCTGAGAGGGAATGATTATGGATAAGTGGAATACACAGATAGGTCGTTACCCCCGAGCGACCAATCCGCTCGTCTAAAATAGATGTGGTATTTCGGAGGCCATTCGTCGCATTATTGGTATAAAATATCACATGCGGATGTTTTAGGTAGCCCGCAAGTTCAGGATTGATCTTGAAGGTTTTATTTGCGGTATACGCTTCCGCAATCAAGATGCTCTTATTGGTGATTGAATAATCGAAAAATGGGACTCCATTTAATTGGAATAACGGAAATAAACTAAATACGGTATCAGCCCCCTTTAATAGCGGTGTGATGATTTTTTCTAAATCAGCGAAAAAGAGGTGATAATTGTATGTAGGAAGGTCCAAGAGAATGGACTGAATGCGGCGTAAAGTATGTTCCGTACTGGTCTTTCTGAAAGTTACAATACTAAAGCCCGATAACTCAAAATCTTCCAGTTTAACGGTATTGATAACGGTATTCCAATCAAAAAGCGAATCACTAGGATTTTCCGATAAACGACCGATATCAAGCGCAGGCAGTGTTTTTTTTGCCTTTATCTCAACAAATTTGAAATCGATGTCCAAATCGTAATAATCCACGATCTCCCCCTGATCATTGAGTTGATGATAAACAATGCTGCTGTTTTCATTGGAAGAAAAGCCATACAGACGCTCGAAAATGAGGGTATAAAAGAGCTTTTCTTGATTAGTAAGAAGGCTTCCGGTACGCATCTTCCCTTGAATTTCTTGCTCCACAAGCTGATGGCTAGTTAGGTCGAAAAAGGCTTCCGTTCCATAGAAGGCTTCTTCTGCTAGGGCTGTTGTGAGTGCCCAGTACCTTTTTGGAGCAGTGTCAACCAACGATACGGAGAGGCTATAAATCAATTGCAGAATATCTTTATAGGCATTGAGGTTATGCTTGCAGAGTTTACCGTTGAGATGCTCTATTTCTTTGATGCGTTCCAACGCAAACAAAGGAATCATGTCATCCGATGAAGTGCCATTTTCAATAAAAGATTCCAGGTATTTGAAAAATGGTTCAAAGTCTAGCCTGCCATTTGCATACGTATTGGCCATTTTCGCCGTTGTGAGTTGTACTTTCTTTATCTCCATGGATCGAAAATTTTAAAAGCGGAAACCTGTGCTGAAATAGGGATACCAACCTTCATTGGATTTCGTCATGACAAAATGCAAAGGAAGTGCATTGGCGACGATGTAATAAATGCCTCCACCCACACCTTGATGAAACTTATCGTTGTTATAGCCCTTTGCCCACACTTTTCCAACATCATACATACCCATTAGTCCGAATTCACCTGGAAGAACATAGCTTTTGACATCAATTACTTTGACACGAGCCTCTAGGTTATTGTAAAGCATCTGTTGCCCTGCAAATCGATACTGGCGAAATCCCCTGAGATTTTCATGGCCGCCTAGAAATAGATATTGATAAAATGTAGGGTTCCCGACAACGGTGCCCCCTCCTGTTCTATTGGCGAATATAATACCTTCATTGAATGCGCTAAAATAGCCCGTCATTGCTGCACTTAACTGCGCTGAGTTTTTTGAGTACTGATTGAGTCCAAAATAAGAATTAAAAGCGGCTTCAATATATAGCCCTTTACTTGGGTTAATGTTTCGATTACGGGAATCTTGCGTTAAAAATGCATTGATACCTGCAAAAGCTTTGTCTTTGGTAATCGATAAACTATCGTAAGAATGTAAAGCTTGGGGATTTAAAATAAATCGATCTTGATTTTCAATCGGATCTAGGTGGTAAAATTGGATATGCGGACCTACGGCAAAGTTTAATGTAGCTGAAGGTTTCCACCTTAACTGTGGATTGACATTGAAAATATTGAATCTACTTCTGTAATATTTTGCACCATACTGTTCCTTTAAGAAGAGCGAGTTATTACCTACGCCAAAGAAATTCTGCGTGTTGTCAGGAGCTTTTGCTAGCGCATCGACAACAAGATCCGCGTCCCCGACAACAGCTATCCATTCGCCTCTATAGTGAATTTTATAAGCTCCGGTCCGGAAGGCTGTTGCTACAGTAAGTTGTTGCTTATACGTAAAAGGACTTTTTCTAAATCCACGCTGATGTGTGTAAGCAGCCCCTAGCCCCAGCGAAAAACCGTCATCAGCATTATAGCCCGCAGTTACCAGGGGTAGCCAGGTGTTGTACAGGTTTACAGGAACAAATTGCGTGTTGGTACTATCTTGTGCATAATGAAGCTTTATTTTGTTCTTTTCACCCAGTAAAGTGGAATTTTTGGTGTTTTCGTAAAGCTGTATTTTCGATTTGCTTTGGTTGATCACATAAGTCTTTGGCGTGTTATCGCCAATAATTCGGAGTTTTATAGGAGAATTTGCGTTATCGATGACAACAGAGTCTTTTCCTTCAGCCAGATAGAGACGAATTTCTTTCGTCAGGGAATCTTTATAGGTTTTGTCCATCAATGCTTTGGTGACTTTCCCATCTTTATTGATCTTCGAAACTTTGACTTTTAAGTTTTTATTCGCTGTGCTGTATATTTCTACTTTTTCATTTTTGTCGCTGAGATGAATATCGACAATGTTATTAATGAAATTGTAATACTCTTCCATCGCCATGGGCAGTGCATCACGACGGCTTTGAAGTGTTTTAAAAATTTGCTCTCCACGAATAGCAATGGACGATTGCGGCAGGCTATGTACCGACTCCCATAATACCGAATCTGTGAGACGTGCTACAAATTGCTTAACCTCTTTGGTCCATTCCTTGTGAGGAAGCTGGTTGCTCGGATGAGCATTTAAAAAGCGTGATTTAAACAAAGAATAGCGAATATCGGGAATACCGGTCGTGAAACCTTGCATGACTGGGTTGACAAATTGCTGATAGATATCTTTCATTAGAAAACCTTGTGTGACACGTAGTGCCTGATCCCGATCGCGGGGAATAGGAATATAGTCTTTATCGTGATCTGTGCTATCCTGATTTTCATTGTACCAACGCCATTGATCCTCGTGTCGATCCCAATCGCTTACCAGTACATCCAGCATTCTTGCGCGGAGATATGCCTTAGCCTTAAAGTTATCGTCGTTATCTTCCTGTAGTTTTCGTACAGCTTTCGGGCTGTTGTCTGAATCACCAAGAGGCTCGCGTTCTTCTAGTAAAGCCACCGTATGCTCAAAAAGCGGAGCATATTCACCCAATATGCTGTCTTGTGCAACAACGCCGATGATTGGATGGGCATGTGGGACGTTCACGGCATTTGCCAAAGCGGGGATCATAAGCGCAGAATAGGGATGCTGTGCGCTAGTGGCATCGTCCAAGACATCCTGTACAAAGGTGCCATGTAGCTCTTCTGGTATAAGGGATTCAGTCCTTTTATTGACTGATCGCAGTGCCCATTCCTGACCGCTTGAATCTGTAAGTCGTAGAGAAACCGATTGCATCCCGCCCCCTTGTTTAACAGGACGCAGTCCCCCGTATAAGGTTGAAAGTTGGAGCAAAGGTAAGGTGGTTTCTGCAGCCCATTCTTTGCGGTAGTTTTCGCCAAGGAAGAACTTTTTGAATTTACTGGCTTTACCATATTTTGCATTTGCAACGATACTTACACTGTCCTTGATGACGGTTTTAGCAAAGGACTTGCCCTGATGTGCAGGTGACTGTGTATGTTTTTGTTGTGAATAAACATGACTAGCAAGAAAAATAAGAAAGAATGGTACAACCTTTTGCATGCCTATTTTTGTTCAAATTTATAAATGATCCCTTTATCCTGATTACCGGCTTCGCTGCTGATGTAAAGATTGAATTTTGAATCAAAGTTAATGCCTTCAGGTTGAGGGAAGATCTTCGGATCTAATGGAGAGAGCGATTTTACACGAAAATTCTCATCGGTGACCACAAGGGCTTTGTCTACAGAAGATAAGATATACCATTCCTTACTGTCTGCTTTTTTAGCTAACGCGGAGGGTTTGAACGTTTTCTTAATTTTAGCATCAAATGCCTGAAGTTGATCAAGCTGGATGGCAAATTCTCCTTTCGGCTGAAATTGACCACGCTCGTCAATTGAAAAGACATAGCCAGAGGTTTGCGGTTGTTTTCTATCGACCTTGCATTCTTTACATAATACGTATGCCTGGTTACTTTCGCGGTCAACAAAAAGTCCCTCGTACTCTCCCTTTGGGAGTAAATTTTTCTGTTCAACAACGTTTTTTATATCGTCGTTTTCGGCAATCGGAAAGGAATAGATGCTGCCATTGCTCTTTAAGATAAAGAAATGTGTATTGCTTATCGAGATATCCTCATAGTCGCCATCTTTTCCGAAAGGGTTGAACGTGACTTTTTGTGTCGGTTGGTTAAACTTATAAAGAAAGCCCTGCTCGTCTTGGATGGCATAAATATCGTCATCCTGTCCCGCGAGAAAGGCTATCCCGGATATTTCTAATAATTCGTCTGGCAAACTCATCTTTATGCCCGAAGATAATGTATAGGGTATTTGTTGCGGTTTTTCAGCTTGAACATGAGCGAGCTTGTTGTTATTTTCCTTGGCTGTATTATTCGGGTTGCAGGCGAGAAAAATAGCGGAGGCTAAGCCTAATGCCATCGTTGTCAATATCGTCGGGTTTTTCATCATTATATGATTAAATTTAAATTGATGAAGTCATCAGGTTTCTGAATGAGCTTACGTGCAATGATTATTTTGTTGGGCTTTCAGGCTGGTCATACTCTTATGAGGTGCCCTGCTGAATAGTCCTATTTTTTCATTTTGCCTTTCAAATAATTAAGGATTTGTTGCTGCGAAACATTCTTCTGTTGTGTTTCTATTGCCTGATTTTGCCCATGTTCATCCAACAAAGTTGCTTCGGTGTCATCCGAAAATTGAATATCGAACAGCTCCTGTATTTGATGTGCTAATGTCAGATTCAGCAGCGGAAAGCAAGTTTCTATACGTCGGTAAATGTTGCGGTTCATCCAGTCCGAAGAACCCAGGTATACGCTGCTTTGTGCTTGATATTGAAAAATAAATATTCTGCCATGTTCTAAATATCGTCCTACAATCCGTTTCACGACAATGTTGTCGCTCAATCCAGGTACTTGTGGTTTTAGTCTACAGATTCCTCTAACCAATAACTGCAGCTTTACCCCTGCCCGGCTTGCTTCATACAATTTATTGATTAACGATTCTTCTTCCAGATTGTTTAATTTAATTTTTATTGTAGTTGTCTCTCCGGCCTTAGCGGCTTGGGTGGCCTGGTCGATCAGGGATAAAAATGTATGTTTGAGGTTGAACTGTGCAATCAGTAGATGACTAAAAGACAGCTCATTTGGACTATGGGGTTTTCTCCGGGCTGGTAAAAACTCGAATAGCATATTTAATTCGTTGGTCAATAGCTTATTTGAGGTGATGAGGAAGTAGTCTGTGTAGACCTTCGCCGTTTTTTCATTTAGATTTCCTGTACCTAGCAATGCACTTTCTCGACCTTGTTTGCGTTTGACCAGCGCTATTTTGGCGTGTACTTTTAAATTGGGGATACTATAGGTGATTTTTACACCCTGTTCTTTCATCAATCGAGCCCAATGTATATTATTTGCTTCATCAAAGCGCGCTTTCAATTCGACAAATACATTGACTCTTTTTCCATTCTTTGCTGCGGTAGCGAGTGCTTGTGCAATATGTGAATCACCGGCGATGCGGTATAAGGTTGTGTAAATCTCGTCTACGGTTGGATCTATCGCAGCCTCGTTAAAAAAACGCAGTATGGGGTCGAACGATTCATAGGGAGTACTGATTAACAGATCCTCTCGGTCTATTTGGTCAAAGATAGATTCCTTAAAATTCTGATTCTTATTAATTTGCAGCTGTTTTGGATAAGAAAGTTCCGCTATTTTAATCGGAAATGAAAATAGATCCTTAAGATTGTGGTAGTTTCCGCCTTCGACAATGCTACTTTTCCGCAGATCAAATAATGTTGCCAGTGTTTCTATCAACTGTTTTGGCAGATTTGGCTGGAATAGAAAGCGTGTCGCATAGCCAAGGTCACGTTTATTGACTTCCGTCTCGATTTTTTGGGCAATATCACCCTCAAATTCATCTTGGAGATTTAATTCCGCATCCCTTGTGATTTTAAAGGAATAGAAATTTAATGATGTATTTCTTATGGCTTCAGGAAAAAATGCTTTGATAATATCATCTATGAGCACAACATATTTATTGCCATTGATCTCACAGGTGAAAAAGCGGCCAATATGATTTGAAGGCACATTTAGAAAGAATACCGCTCCAGTATTGTCGTCTGTAACGACGAAGTAGAGCTGATTGTTGATCGGGAAAAAAGAGGTGTCATCAATCGGTATAATTTGGAGGTAGGAGGCAATTGTGGTAAAGAAATATTGGGCTGCTAGGTCTTTTATTTCGGCTGGAATAGCTTGATTGTAAATTAAGAGTATATCTTCTTTTGCTAATTCTTGGATAATATCAGCTAGTATTAGGCCAAATTTTTCCTGTTGTCTATTGATGGTTTTTGACGCTTTTTTATAGGTCCCAATATCTATGTTCGGAATGAGCTGTCCGGGATTTTGCTTCATTATTTTTTTCCAAGCCATCAGTACAGGCATTCTAACCCGATAAAATTCATCCAGATTGGATGAGAAAATAGCGAGAAACTGTAGTTTTTCCAATAAAGGGACCTCCTGACGACCAGCTTGGTCAAGTACCCTATCATTGAACGACAGCCAGCTGATGTCTCTGTTGATATAAAGATCTTTCTTCTTCATCCGTATAAATTTATGGTTATGGCAACATGCTTACAACAACATCAATAAATGATCCTGTCTATTGGTCGCTAATGATTGATTTAAAGGCGGCATCTTTTTAAATAAAAAAGAAAGTTTGAACAACATGATCCTGACATATTCCGCTGTGTTTATAGGATCGCATTAAAATATGGTTGCGACGACAAAAGAAACAACCGATATAACAAGGCCAAACATAAAAATTCCATATGCGTATCGTAGGAGTTTGTATTTTCGGCCTAATACCACACCTTGCGAATAAACATCCTTGGTAAGCATGCCATATAGAAATTCCGAATCGACCATTACCTTCTGCATGCCCTCATTGTAGTCGTCGAGTTTCATCTTGTAAAAGTTCCCAAAAAAGAGCAGATTGACTGATTTTTGTTCGATTTCCTCCTTTGAGAATTTACCAGAGGGAATTTTGGGTATTGTTGACAGTATTGCCATGACCATGGTTGCTACCACGGCCGTTGTTAAGATAATTGTTGGGATAATAAGGTGCTCGTTGGCATCTAGTTTCCGAAATAAGACAGCAATCACAACGGAAAGAATAATAGAATTGACCGTTAACAAGATGTTGGCCTTATTGTCTGCCATGTCGCTTAATCGCTGATTGTTTGAGGATGTAATCCGGAACATTGTTTCTATCCCACGTTCTGGCTTACCACCTTTCTCCTTCTCCTTCTTGTCTTCTTTTTTGCTTTCTTTATTTTTTGAGATAGATTTCTCCTGTTTTTTCTCCAGTTCTTTTAGATTCATCTCCTTTTTGGCATTAAGCTTTTGTTGCGCATATTCAGTATGGTAATGATGGCTCATTAATAATTTGATTGTGCCGGCGCGCCATACGTCTTTATCGATCTCCTTCCCTAGTACTGCTTCAGCTTCGGCTTTCATCAGTTTGTTTCTGTTAACGAAATCCTCGTTTCCAAAATGAAATAGGTCCGCGTCGCAGAGAATTTGCTCCAGCAGGTTTGTTGGATCCTGAGGCATTCTCGTTGCTAAAATACAACCTTTGATTTTTTCCTGTATGGCTTCCGGTATTCCTTTATCCTGGAGAAAATTGAAAGCAATTTCGACACTTATCTTCTCATGACCGATAGCATTGTCAGATTTTACGTAGCCGAGGTCATGAAAGTAGGCAGCACTAATAACAATAAAGTGATCCTCCTCTCCTAGTTTATAGTGCGATGAAATCTCCTCCGCAGCACGTACAACAGAACGTGTGTGTATCGTATTGTGAAAACAATGGCAAACTGAAATATTTTCTGTAATATAAGTTTCAGCATATTCTTCTACCTGTTTTAAAAGCTGAGCATAATCTATCATGGACCAATATGGTTTTATGTGCAATAAAAGTATTTAATATCTTTAATTTCTTAAAAATAAGGTCTTCTTTTTTGTTATTTATTAACCTAGATCAAATTTACTGAAAAAAGAGATATTCCAATAGCTGTAAAATTGCCTGTTATATAAGTAGATAGTTGATTGTTAAAACAGATCGTTAACCGGATAAGATCTTTCAATATAAGTCATGACGCTCAGGCGAACTGGGTTTGGATCGTTTTATAATGCGAGCGACCCATGGTTCCTCCCTAAGCGAGGAAGAGTTCTGGATTGCTTATCCTTTAGTTTAGTTTTTGTCTATAGTTAGCTTAGTCTTAGGTTAGGTTTAGTTTAGCTATAACCTAAGCTATACCTAAACTAAACCTAAACAAACCCTAACTAAACCCTAAGTAAAGTGGTAAGAAAGTATAGCTATTAAAAGAGGCAATCAAGAGCGTTGTATGCTGTCCCCTTTTATGTGCTGCGCTGCGGTATCCTTCCGGTGTCATCTTTCCGGCGGCACAATTTTCCGGTCTTTCCGGCACGGATTCTACCCGGGGATGTCGCGCAGGCTTTTAACAGAGGATCCCGACCGGATTATGCAGCCTGATGTTCTTTGACCTTTGACTGCTATCTTCCTGCCTATGCCCGTTCGCCGACTGCGCTGCCATTCCCGTCCGACTTTAGTACTCTCTTGCGCAAACCACTCCTTTCCGGTGTTCTGAGCGGAAGCCCGCACGGGAAGCTGGGACTGAAATCCGCTGCAGATCTTAGGAAAGTAGCCTTTTTGCCGCCTTCTGCGCAATCCTGTGGACAAAATCCAAAAAGAATCTCGCACCGTTACAGGCAGTTAAGGACAAAATGAAATAAATAAGAACAAAAGGCTTGGAAGTCTGCCCGAAAACTCCCTATCTTTGCACCACTCCGCAAGGGAGGAACGGTTGCTTCGAAAGAAGGAATCCTGAAAAAAGAAGGGTTTAAGAGAAGCCTGACAGGATTTAAAATCCCGCTCAGTTTATTTTAAACGCGGAAATCGAAAAAAGGGAAAAGAAAAAAAACTTGAAAAAGTTTTTGGAAGTTCAGAAAAGATTTCTACCTTTGCAGTCCCAACGGAAACGAAGGGAAAAACAAAACGATAAAGAGGGGCGCAATGCCTA